>JBDLTT010000052.1:0-30653 GCA_039805725.1 Pseudomonadota bacterium
AAAGCGCCCACACGATCGAGCTGCGCGGCTTCGAGAAAACCGAGCAGCGTCTGAAAATCGGCTTCGGTTTCACCGGGAAAGCCGGTGATAAAGGTCGAGCGGATCACGAGCTCCGGGCAGATCGCGCGCCAGGCTTCAATGCGCTTGAGGACGTTCTCGCTGGACGCCGGGCGCTTCATGGCTTTGAGAATGCGCGGGCTGGCGTGCTGGAACGGAATATCCAGGTACGGCAGGATCTTGCCTTCCGCCATCAGCGGAATGATGTCATCCACACTCGGATACGGATAGACGTAATGCAGCCGCACCCAGATGCCCATTTCACCCAGCGCCTCGCACAGGGCCTTGAGCTGGGTTTTGACCGGACGGCCCTCCCAGAAACCGGTACGGTATTTGACGTCGACCCCATAGGCGCTGGTGTCCTGCGAAATGACAAGAACTTCCTTGACGCCGGCTCTGGCCAGGGTTTCGGCTTCTTTCAGCACATCACCGATCGGACGCGAGACGAGATCGCCGCGCAACGACGGAATGATGCAGAAGGTACAACGATGATTACAGCCTTCGGAAATCTTGAGATAGGCGTAGTGCTTGGGGGTGATACGCACGCCCTGCGGCGGCACCAGATCGGTATACGGGTCATGCGGCATGGGCAGGTGCGAGTGCACCACCGACATGACTTCTTCCAGTGCGTGTGGCCCGGTGACGGCGAGCACATCGGGATGCGCTGTTTCGACGACGCCTTCGCGCGCACCCAGACAACCGGTGACGATGACTTTGCCGTTTTCGCGCAGCGCTTCGCCAATGGCGTCGAGCGATTCTTCGACGGCCGAATCAATGAAGCCACAGGTATTCACAACAACCAGATCGGCGCCGGCATAATCGCCGACCACCTGATAACCCTCGGCACGCAGCCGCGTGAGGATGCCTTCGCTGTCGACGGTGGCTTTGGGGCAACCCAGGCTGACCATGCCAACCTTGGGTGTTTCAGTTTTTTTTGTCATGCGCCGTATTTTACCAACCCCGGCCAATTACTTTCTGATTTCCGGCTGCCAGCCACCACCCAGGGATCTGAAAAGATCGACGCTGGCCTGCAAACGACTACCGCGATTACGGGCATACGCCAGACTCGCTTCGTTCGCGACACGCTGCGCCTCCAACACCGTCAGATAATCCACATAGCCGGCTTCGTACCGCAGAATGGCAATCTGCTGCGCCCTGGTCGACGCCTCGACCTGTGTTGCCAGGTGCGATTCACTCTCCTGCGTCTGTTGCACCGAGGTCATGGCATCCCCCACTTCGGCAAAAGCCACACGGACAGTCCGGATGTAATTTCCCAGGGCTTCCTGCTGTTTACCCTTGGCGGTATCGAGCTGACCCGTCAGCAACCAACCCGTAAACAGGGGTTGCGTTACACCGAGGGTCGCGGCCCATACCGATCCGCCAGCGGACAGGAAGTTGGTAAAGCCCACACTCTGTGCGCCATACAAGCCTGTGAGCGAGAAGGATGGAAAAAAATTTGCCTTGGCAACGCCAATCTGCGCATTGGCAGCAACCAGTTGTTCTTCGGCTTTGCGGATATCCGGGCGGCCCTCCAGCAGCTCGGAGGGAACGCCCGCCGGTGGCACCGGCGGTACTGGCAAGGCATCAAGACCACTTGCCGGAATCTTCAGATCCAGTACACCGGTCAACACGGCCAGCTGATTCTGCACGATCGCCCGCTGGCGCACCAGCTCCGACTGCGTCGCCTGCAAATTGGCCAGCGTGGCTTTGGCCTGATTGATATCGAGCGGTGAGACCAGACCGCCCGCCAGTTTGGCCTGGGCGATACGCAGGGTTTCGCGACGGGTATGAATCGAGCTATCGGTCACCTTGATCTGCGCATCGAGCGCGCGCAGGTTGATATAGGCCTTGGCAACACTGCCCTCTAGCACCAGTCTGACGCTATCGCGATCAAAGATGCTGGCCTTGAGCTGCGCATCGGCAGACTCTACAGTCCGCCGGATCTTGCCCCAGAGATCGATCTCATAGGAAAAACCAGCCGATCCCTGATAGTTACTGTCGAGATAATCAACACCGCTGGGCGATGCGGCGGCGCCCTGCGAGGAGCGCGTACCACTGCCCTCGAGTGTGAGGTTCGGATACTGGGCGGCACCTGCCTGTAAAGCCAGACCCTGTGCCTGGGCGATACGGGCCACGGCAATTTGCAGGTCGGCGTTATTGGCCAACGCCAGAGACTCCAGACGATTCAGTTCGGGATCATTAAACAGCGTCCACCAATCCTGTCGGATCTCGACGGGGGTTTTCTGCGATTCTGGCGTTGATTGCGGAACATTGGCGTTGTACTGCCCGGGCAGATCCATTTTAGGCCGCTCGTAATCCGGACCCACGGTACAGCCCGCAAGTGCGAACGCCGCCAGGAGCGGAAAATATAATGCGACCGGGAATGCGGGCTTAATCATGTCTGACCTCCTGCATGGGTTCGCCCGGAAAAAGATCGCGCTTTCGCCGGCGCCCGGACAGCCACATGAAGAACATCGGCACAAATATCGTTGCAATGAAGGTGGCCGCCAACATACCGCCAAACACGCCGGTCCCCATCGAGCGGCGGGCCGCTGAACCGGCGCCACTGGAGATCACCAGCGGGAATACCCCGAGTATGAAGGCCAGCGATGTCATGACGATGGGGCGGAAGCGTAAGCGGGCTGCCTGCATGGCCGCATCGTAGACGCTGAAGCCTTCGGCACGTTTCTGCGCTGCGAACTCCACAATCAGAATCGCATTCTTGGCGGACAAGCCCACCAGAACGACCAGGCCGATCTGGAAGTAGATATCATTCGGCATGCCGCGGAGAAAGACCGCCAGCAAAGCGCCAAACAGGGCAAACGGCACACCGAGAATCACCGCCAACGGCAACGACCAACGCTCATACTGGGCGGCGAGAATCAGAAACACCATCACGATGCCAAAGATAAACGCAATACCCGAGGTATTGCCGGCACGGATCTGCTGATAGGCCTGCCCCGACCAGGCGAGTTCGTAACCCTGGGGCAACGTGGCCTCGGCCACCGCTTTGACGACGTTGATTGCCTCACCGGAGCTGACACCCGGCTGGCCATTGCCAAGAATTTTGGCCGACAGATAGCCATTGAAGCGTTCCAGCTGCTCCGGTCCGACGAGCGAGGTGGTTTTGATCAATGCGGAGACAGGCACCATGGCGCCGTTATCTGACCGCACATAAATCTGTCCGATGTCGTTGGGCCGCGTCCGGTACGGGGCATCGGCCTGCATTTGCACCCGATACGTACGACCACTCAGGTTGAAATCGTTGACGTACAGACTACCCATCGTGGCCTGCAGGCTCTGATAGACGTCGGCAACGGCAATGCCCAGGGAAACGGCTTTGGCTTCATCCACTTCGACATAAAGCTGGGGGGATGTGGGTCGGAAGAACGTATTGATCCCTGTCAGTTCCGGACGCTGTTTGAGGGCGTCGATCAAACCGCCGGACACTTTGGCCAGATCGACGACCGAGGGATTGTTTCGGGCCTGGACATAAAATTCAAAGCCACCCGCCGAACCAATACCGCGAATGGCCGGCGGGTTAAAGACCAGCGCCAAACCGTCACGCAAGCTCATGCCGAGACCGGTAAACATTTTGGCGAGGGTATTGGCGTCAGTATCGCGGACAGACCAGTCTTTGAGCGGAATAAATACCGTACCGGCGTTGGCGCGCATCCCGCCGCCCACGATATCGTTACCGGCAATGACAAAAACCTTATCGACGGCCGGATTCTGGACGATGGCATCCTGGAACTTCTGTCCGGCCTGCTCGGTGCGTTGCATGCTCGCGCCATCGGGCAGCATCAAGGCGCTGATCAGATACCCCTGATCTTCGGGTGGCACGAAACCGCCGGGCACCAGTCGATACAGGAACAGACAGGCCACGATCACCCCGCCAAAGACCGCCACGCCAATGCGTCGATGATCCAGCGTTTTTTGCACCAGATCCAGATAACGCTGGGTGAACTTCTGAAACCCCTCGTTAAAGGGCTTGAAAAACTCGGGCGGGTCTTCGTGCTTGGTGCGCAAAAGCACCCCGCACAGCGCCGGCGTCAAGGTGAGCGCCACCAGTCCCGAGAGCGCCACAGCAATCGCGACCGTAACGGCAAACTGCTGATACAACTTACCGGCGATACCGCCCAGAAATGCCACCGGCACGAACACCGCACTGAGTACCAGCACGATTGCGACAACGGCGCCGGAGACTTCTTTCATCGCTTCGACCGCCGCCTGCTTGGGCGGCAACCGGCGTTCGTGCATCAGACGCTCGACGTTCTCGAGCACCACGATGGCATCGTCCACCACGATCCCGATCGCCAGCACCATGGCAAAGAGCGTAAGTGTGTTGATCGAGAAACCGAAGACCCAAAGTCCGGCAAAGGTACCAATCAGCGACACCGGGACGGCCAGGAGTGGAATCAACGTGGCACGCCAGTTCTGCAGAAACACAAAGACCACCACGGCGACCAGCAGCATGGCTTCAAACAGGGTCTTCACCACTTCGCGAATCGAGGCATTCACGAAGCGTGTGGTGTCAAAAGGAATCACATAATCGACCCCTTCCGGGAAACGCTTCTTCAATTCTTCCAACCTGGCGCGTACACGATCGGCCGTCTCCAGCGCATTGGCACCGGATTGCAGAAAAATACCCACGCTCGCCACCGGATTGCCCAACAGGCGCGTGTTGGCGTCGTAGTTCGCCGCGCCCAGTTCGATACGCGCGACATCTTTCAGTCGCAGCGTACCCGCCGGCCCCTGCGACCGAATCACGATGTCGCCAAACGCCTCGGGGGTAGCCAGGCGTCCTTTGGCGGTGACGGTATAGGTGAGTTGCTGACCTTCAATCGCCGGTTCCTGACCAATCTTGCCGGCGACGTTCTGTTTGTTCTGGGCGTTAATCGCGGTCGCAATATCGCTGGTTGTAATCCCTAGCTGGGCCATTTTGTCTGGCCGCAGCCAGATACGCATCGAGTAATCCTTGGCGCCGAAAATCTGGGCGTCCCCCACACCCGGCAAGCGCTTGAGCTCATCCAGAATATTGATCAGCACGTAGTTCGAGAGGAAGAGCGCCGAACGGCTGTTATCGGGCGATGTGATGGTCGACACCAAAAGAATGTCATTCGAACGTTTCTGCACCGTCACACCAAACTGACGCACCACATCCGGCAGTCTTGGTTCGGCGATTTTGACCCGGTTGTTGACGTTGACCGTGGCCATGTCGACATTGGTACCCACTTCAAAGGTCGCCGTAATCGTGAGTGCACCATTCGATGCAGCCGTTGAACTGAAGTACAGAAGATTCTCGACCCCGGACAACTGTTCTTCGATAGGACCCGCCACGGTGCGAATCAGGGTTTCGGTGGAGGCGCCGGGATAGCTTGCCGACACAATCACCGTTGGTGGTGCAATCTCAGGGTAATGGGAAATCGGCAAGACGCGGCCGGCGGCCAGGCCGGCCAGCACGATCACAATCGATATGACGGTGGCAAAGATCGGCCGGTGAATAAAGAAACGGGAGAACACGATGGCATTCCTTTATCGGGCAGGCGTTGCCGACGCTCCGGTTGCCGGCGGTGCTGCGGGCGCTGGCATGACCACCGCCCCCGGACGTATCTTGATGATGTTGTCCGTCACGATCTGCATACCCGGTTGCAAGCCACCGAGAATGATCCAATCCTTGTCTATCCAGAAACCGGGCGTTACCGGCGTGGAAACGACTTTGCCGCCCTCGCCCATGACCCAGACCATATGACCCTTTTCGGATTGCACCACGGCAGCCTGCGGCACACGATAAACGTTCTCGAGCTTGCCGGTGCTGATGCGCGCCCGCAAGAACTGACCGGGCAATAATTGGCCGTCCGGGTTGGCCAGGGTGGCGCGCAACTGCTGCGTACCGAGCTTCGGGTCTATAAACGAGGCCTGAAAATTAATGATGCCCTTTTCAGGGTAGACCGCACCATCAGCCTGAATCACCTCGACAAAGGTTTCAACCGACGGATCCAGACGCCCGCCCGGGAGACTGGCAGTATCGGCATCCGACAAACCAAAGCGGACCCAGATCGGGTCTACCTGGTGAATGACGGTGAGCAGACTGCCGTCGCTGTTTGTCGTCATCAGGTTACCTTCGGAACGCTGGGCACGGCCGGCAATGCCGGCAACCGGGGCGGTCACGGTGCACCACTCCAGATTCAGGCGGGCAGCTTTGAGGTTAGCCTGCGCCATTTCATCGGCGGAGACAGCGTCTTCCATCTCTTTCCGGCTGACGGCCTGCTGGGCATAGAGTTTTTTCAGACGGGTGGCTTCGCGGGCGGTTTGCGTCGCACGTGCCTGCGCTTCTTCGAGTTTGATCCGGTACGGATCGGGATCAATCTGGAACAGCGGCTGACCCGCAACAACGCGTTGCCCTTCTTCGTATAAACGCTTGACCAGAATACCGCCAACGCGCGCGCGCACCTCGGTTTCCTTGGCGCCTTCCGCTTGCGCCATCACTTCAATGACATTCGGCACCGTGGTCGGCTCTGCAACCAGAAGTGTGACTGGTATCGGCGGCGGAGCTTTGGGCATCTTCTGCCAGAAACTCCAGGCATTCCAGAGCACGATGACCAGCAGAATGAGACTGCCGATGACCCAGGTACGGCGCCGATGTTCACGCCACTGCACCTGCCAACCAGTGATCAGCTTTTGACAGGCCGGTTGTTGGGCAAGCCGGTTGACATGGGGTGCTACCGTCGCCCACTGTTGATTCAACCAGACTTTGATACGTGGCGCTTTGGTGGACGGTTTCTCAGACATGGCTTATCCGGTATGGCTGATTGTGCAGAGTCGACCATTATATACATTTCCGCATGTATGTATATTGACCTATAATTGCGCCAACGCTGACCTCACCCTATTCAGGCAACTCTTTTCAACCCACCATGGCCCGTAAAACCAAGGAAGAAGCACTCGCCACCCGTGCCCAGATTATTGATGCGGCGCGGCGCGTTTTTCATGCGGCGGGCGTCAATCGCTCAACCCTGGACAGGGTCGCCAAAGCAGCCGGCGTCACGCGTGGGGCGGTGTACTGGCACTTTACCAATAAGGCCGAACTGTTTCTCGCGGTTAAACAGACCTATACCAGCGAACTGGACCGATTACAGGAATTACTGGCCACCAGAGAACCCCCGCTGGAGGCGATTGGCCACTATCTGCAAGCCCTCTTCGCTGCCCTGCTCGACAATGACGCGGCACGGGAAACGGTCGAGATCATTTTGCTCCGCTGTGAATACGTCGAAGAATTCCAGGAAGCACTCCAGGTCATTACCGAACCCAGTACGAATATTCTGTCGTCCTTCGAGCAGCTATATCGGTCCGCGGCCGATCGCCGGGAACTCAAGGCCGGACTCGATCCATTGCTTATGGCGCTCGACACGATGGCTTTTGTGCGCGGCACCTTACGGGCGATTCTTTCCGGCCAGCAAACCCGTATTTACCGCACGCATATTTCTGCCCTGATCTCGGCGCACATGGCGCTGCGCAAAGCCTGAACCGCATCCGCCAAAAAAAACGCCGCTGACGCGGCGCTCTGCTCCGTGTCGCAGAAAACCTACTTGTTCCCCAGGCCCTGGAACATATTACGTGCCTGTGACTGGATCTGGGTCTGCATGTTCTGAACCATTTTCTGGCTCTGATCCATGTAGGTCGACATCAGCGTCTGCATCGCCGGACCCTGGAAGTTGAGGAACTGCGACCAGAGGTCGCTACTGTTGCTGTTGCCCTGCATCTTCTTCTGGAAGTCGACAAAAGCCTTCATATTGGTTTCCAGGTACTGGCCCAGCACAGACTGCATGGCGTTACCGTAGAAACGGATCATTTGCGAGAGGACTTCGCTGCTGAAAATCGGTACACCACCACTTTCCTCTTCCAGAATAATCTGGAGCAGGATGGCTCGAGTCAGGTCATCGCCCGTCTTGGCGTCGACCACCATGAAGTTTTCGTGCTGCAGCACGAGCTCCTTGATGTCGGCCAGCGTGATGTAGGCACTCGTGCGGGTGTCATACAAACGACGATTCGGATATTTCTTGATCAAGCGTTGCGTTTCAGTCATACGATGTCCCCGGACAGAATTCCTGATGTTGTTCTGAGCACCGGTCTTTTATATGACCGATTTTGCAATGCATTATAAAACCAAAAGCCCTGCCGAGTAAAACGCGGCAGGGCTTTTAAATCAACGCGATGCAATCAGCATATTGCCATCGCAGCGCATATAAATCACTTACTGATAGTACAGACCGCCGTTGATGTTCATGGTCGTGCCCGTGATAAAGCCGGCCAGATCCGATGACAGATAGACGGCGAGACCGGCGATTTCTTCCGGCTTGGCCAGACGCTTCATCGGAACCGTATCAACGATGCCTTGCAGAATGTCTTCACGGATGGCCATGACCATCTTGGTAGCGACATAACCCGGGGCGATGGCGTTAACCGTCACACCCTTGGTGGCCATTTCGGCAGCCAGTGCCTTGGTGAAACCGATCACACCGGCCTTGGCAGCCGAGTAGTTGGTCTGGCCAGCCTGACCCTTGACGCCGTTCACCGACGAAATATTGATGATACGACCCCAGCCCTTTTCAGCCATCTTGGCGGCGAACGGGTTGGTGACATTGAACACGCTGTTCAGGTTCGTGTTGATGACGGCGTTCCACTGACCGGCATCCATCTTGGTGAAGAACTTGTCGCGGGTGATACCGGCGTTGTTGATCAGGATGTCGACGACGCCACCCGCCAGCTTTTCAGCTTCGGCAGCGGCCGCCACACACGATTCGTAGTTGCTCACATCGCACGGCACGGTAATGAAGTTGTTGAAACCTTCAGCTTTCTGCTCAGCCAGCCAGGCTTCCTTGTCGTCGAATTCCGGATGATAGGCGGCAACCACTTTGTAACCTGCTTTGTCGAACGCCTGACAGAAGGCAGTGCCGAGGCCACCCATGGCGCCGGTGACGAATGCGATGTGCTGAGACATTTAAAGGTCCTTTCGGAGGAGTCATCTGGGAGAAACAGCCTGAGGGCGGGACGACATTTAACCGCTTTGGGGGTAAGTTTATCCAATCTCATGGCGCACCGCAACAATTGTTTGCGGATTAACTTGCGGATGCCGCGGCCGGCTGCTTAAAACGATTAATAATCAACGGGTTTTGACGTAGCGGCCGGGTGCGGGCTCGATGGGAGGATATTGCTTGTTGCCAAGCGCTTTAGGCGCCGGTTTGCTGCCCCCCCGATGCTGGCTCAACCAGGACGACCAGTCCTGCCACCAGCTACCGGGTTTTTCCTGCGCGCTGGCGAACCAGTGTGCAGCGTCACCCTTCTGATCGCCATCGACCCAATAGCTCCGACGATTCTTGCTGGCCGGATTGATCACGCCGGCGATATGACCGCTGGCGCCCAGCACGAAACGATGCGGCCCCGGCAAGAGACGCGTCACCAGATAGGCGGTCTGCCAGGGCACGATGTGATCTTCGCGCGCGGCAAAGAGGTAGGTCGGCGCGCCAATCTGCCCCAGGTCGACGGATTCGCCGCAAAGCTTGAGTTCGCCGGGAATACGCAGTTTGTTTTCGAGATAGGTCTGACGCAGGTACCAGCAGGCCATGGGGCCCGGCAAACCGGTCGAGTCGGCGTTCCAGTACAGAATATCGAACGCCGGCGGCGTGTTGCCCAGCAGGTAGTTGCCGGAGATGTACGGCCAGATCAGATCGTTTGGCCGCAGCGACGAGAACATGGTCGCCAGTTCGCGCCCTTCGAGAAGACCACCCTGCCCGATAGCCGCCTCGCGGCTGGCCACCGAGGATTCATCGACGAAGATGTCGATGTCGCCAGTATTGGCAAAATCGAGCATGGTCGTCAGCAAGGTCAACGAGGCCGCCGGCTGCTCACCGCGGGCGGCCAACACGGCCAGCGCCGATGACAGCAACGTACCCCCGATGCAAAAACCAAGCATGTTCATCGTTTTGCTGCCGGTGATGGCCTGGACGACGGAAATGGCGGCAAAGGGACCGAGTTCGAGATAGTTTTCCCAGGTGCGTTTCGCGTCTTCCTGGCCGGGGTTCTTCCACGAAATCAGGAATACCGTATGCCCGGCCTCGACGGCATAACGCACCAGCGAAGACTCGGGCTGCAGATCCATGATGTAGAAGCGGTTGATACATGGCGGCGTGATCAGCAACGGCCGCTTGCCCACTTCGGACGTCAGCGCTTTGTACTGAATCAGCTGGATGAGTTCATTTTCATAAATGACGGCGCCTTCGGTTGTCGCCAGATTCTTGCCCACTTCAAAGGCGCTCTCGTCGGTGGTGCTGATGCGGCCTTTGGCCAGGTCCTTCAAGAGGTTGTTGATGCCTTCCGTTATCGACTTGCCGTCGGTGGCCAGCGCCTTCTGGATCACTTCGGGGTTGGTTGCCGCAAAATTGCTGGGCGACAGGGCGTCGATGAACTGACCAGTAAAAAATCGCACGCGTGCCGCGTCCTTGGCGTTCTCGGTCGGCAGTGTTTCGGCCAGCTGGCTCAGAAAGCGGCAGTTCAGTAAGTAGGCCTGGCGCATGTAGTCATAGACAGGACTCGACGACCAGGCCTGCGACGAAAAACGTTTGTCTTTGAGCACTTCAGGCACCGCCGGCGTTGACGACTCGCCCTGCCGCTGATGCAGCATCTGATCCCACAGCGCCTCGTGCGCCGCCATGAGCTTGGCGACCAGGGGTTGCATCTTGTCGACCTGCGGCGCCAGCGCCGCCATGGACCCTGCGGCATCGCCCGGCATTTTGTCCTGGAGAAATTTGGTAAAGGTCTGCGTCATCATCTCGATCTGTTTCGGCAGATCGGCAACGCCCTGCATACCGGGCCAGAAGGGGGTGTGAAAATTCATCATGCGTGATTACCTCCGATCAACCACTGGACAACCTGAATCGATAAGACACCCGAGAGAATCATGGCGATCTGTAGTAGGGTTGCCTTGATTTCAGCGCGTTTATGCAGCCCCGGGATTAGATCGGCCACGGAGACGTAGATCAGACTGGAGGCCGCCACCGCCAACAGAAAGGGCACCCACACTTCCGTACCGGAAAACAGCAGATACGCGAGGACAGCGCCGGCAAGTGTGGTGATGCTGGCCAGCAGGTTGAGCACGACCGCTTTGATGCGACTGAAGCCAGCATGGATGAGGATGACGAAGTCACCGGTTTCCTGCGGGATTTCGTGCGCGATGATGGCGATCGCCGTCACGATGCCGATTTCGACGCCCCCCATGAATGCAGCCGCGATCAGGATGCCGTCGACAAAGTTGTGAACGGCATCGCCAATCAGAATAAGCCAGCCGGAGGCACGAGGACTGTGCGTGTGCGCCAGATGTTCGTGCGCTTCGCAATGATGCTCGTGGCAATGCCGCCACAGCACCAGTTTTTCCAGCAGGAAGAAAAAGAGAATGCCGCCGAGCACCGTGAGCAGCACGGCGTCGATATTGCCTGAATGCTCGAGGGCATGCGGCAACAGATCAAGAAACACGGCGCCGAGCATGGCGCCGATGGCATAGGACACCATCACGGGCACGAACCGCGGATGGGTCGCCAGCGAGGCGAGCAATGACACCACCGTACTGGCCAGCGACCCGGCGAGGCACATCAGAATGATCCAGGTCAGCGGCGAAAAACTCATGGCGTACTTTGGGGAAAATCAGTCAGGGTCGACATTATAGGGTGTGATTATTCCAACCAGATCAACGACGCCATACGACCGGTGACCCCATCACGCCGGTAGGAATAGAAGCGATCCGTCAGCATGTACGTGCATAGCCCGCTGGGCGTAATGTCCTCGACGCCTCGGGCACGCAGAATATGTGTGGCTAATGCCGACATATCGGCAAGGTACTTGCCGGCGGACCCTGGATGCCCACGAAATGCGGCGGCGTGCGCCGTATCGCGCCGAACGAAGGCATCGACGACCTCCTGCCCGACTTCAAACGCCGTCGGCCCGATTGCCGGCCCCAGCCAAACCGATAGATCACGCGGCGCCACCCCGGGCACCCGGCACATCGTGTCGATCAGTTGCTCGACAACGCCCTCGGCCAACCCCCGCCAGCCGGCGTGCGCCGCACCGACCACCCGCGCCTGCCGATCGGCGACCAGTACCGGCAGACAATCGGCCGTCATGATCGCGCACGCCATGCCGGGGCATGTGGTCATGGCGGCATCGGCTTCGGGCATTGCCGATGAGACGCCGTTCAATGCAACTACCCGGTTGCCATGTACTTGCCGCATCCAGACGGGTGCTGCGCCGATGGTATCGACCAGGACCTGCCGGTTGTGCGTGACACGGGCGCTGTCGTCCCCCACATGGTCACCCAGGTTAAAGCCGCCATAAGGGTACGCGCCCTGCCCGCATTCGGTCTGCAACGCCTTCACGCCCGCCGGCAGAGGCCAATCGGGCACAAACGCAGGTATCAAGGCAGAGGCGCCGGCAAAGTGCATGATCAGGCGTCCGCCGCCAGATCGCGCAGATCTTCGAGCAATGCCGCCATATCGGCCGGTGCCTGTGCCGTCCATTTCATCGGTTCACCGGTCGTTGGATGGATCAGACCGAGCTGTCGTGCGTGGAGGGCCTGTCGGCCAAATTGCGCTGCGGGCGCGGGCAAGGGATGACGCCGCCCGCCCAAATAGGTGTGGTCTCCGACCAGCGGGTGACCCAGATGCGCCATATGCACCCGAATCTGGTGCGTACGACCCGTCTCCAGTGCGCACTCGACGAGGCTGCAGCCGGGAAAGACTTCGAGCAGACGGTAATGGGTGATGGCTTCCTTACCCTGACTCGTGACGGCCATGCGGGTACGCTGACGCGTATCGCGGCCAATGGGCGCATTGATGGTGCCGTCCACTCTGGGGACGCCACAGACGATGGCGCGATACAGGCGTTTGACCGAACGGGCCTGCAGCTGACGTACCAGATGCGTATGCGCCGCCAGGGTTTTGGCGACGACCATCAGACCGGACGTGTCTTTATCGAGACGATGCACGATGCCGGCGCGCGGCAACTGCGCGAACACCGGGTCGTAGGCCAGCAGACCATTGAGCAGAGTGCCGTGCCAGTTGCCGGCCGCCGGATGCACCACCAGACCGGGCGGCTTATTGATCACCAGAATCTGATCGTCTTCATAGACGATCGGCAGATCCATGGGTTCCGGCTGGAACTGCCCCGCTTCGGCATCGGTGATTACCTGATCGATGCGAACGACGAGGGTTTCGCCGCCATAGATTTTATATTTGGGCTCCAGAATGGTTTGACCATCGACATCGACCCGACCGGCTTTGACCCACTGCTGCAAGCGATTACGGGAATGTTCCGGCAGCATGTCGGCCAACACCTGATCGAGGCGGCCGCCATCGGTCGCAACAAGGCTGACAGCCCCCTGCGTGGTATCATCACCGGTGTTGTCATCGAGATCCTCCAGGGCTTCTGGCGGCAGTTCTTCGATGCGTTTGACGGGTTCGGACTGCGTTTTCATGAGGCGTAGTCTAGCGGTTATCGGCTCTGTCGACCATTTCAACTGAGACACCATTACCTGCATGTTTCAACGTTTCTTCCGTGCCCTGATTTCCGGATTGCCGGTCAGAACCACCCTCGTTGGCGGTTTTGCCGTGCTGGCTTTATCCGGACTACCCGGTTGCGCCCTGTTTCAGGAAGATACGGATCCGACCAAGGGCTGGTCGGCGAACAAGCTTTACACGACGGCCAAGGAGTCGCTGGAAGAAGGTAACTACGAACAGGCCGTCAAGTTTTACGAAAAACTGGAAGCCCGTTACCCCTACGGCACTTACGCGCAACAGGCGCAGATCGAAACGGCCTACGCGCATTACAAGGCCAACGAACCGGCGGAGGCCAATGCGGCGGCAGATCGTTTCATCAAGCTGCACCCCAATCACCCGAACCTCGACTACGTTTACTACCTCAAGGGCATGATCGGGTTCAACGAAGATCTGGGCTACGGCGGCTATGTGATGCAGCAGGATCCGACCGAACGCGATCCGAAGAGTATGCGTGAATCTTTCCTGGCGTTCCGTTATCTCTACGATAACTTCCCGAATAGCAAATATCGCGAGGATGCCGCCAAGCGCATGATCTATCTGGTCAATGCGCTGGCCTCGCATGAGCTACACGTGGCCAACTTCTATGTACGCCGCGGCGCCTGGTTGGCAGCGGCGAACCGCGCACAGGATGTCGTTCGCTATTACCCCGATGCACCGGCCGTTGAAGAGGCACTCGCCGTGATGGCCTACAGCTATGGCCAGCTGGGTTTGGCGGATCTACAGTCCGACAGTGACCGGATTCTGCGCAGGAACTATCCGAACAGTCGCTTCCTGACCGAAGGCATCCAGCGCAGCAAACCCTGGTATCAGTTGTACTGATCGCAGTCGCAGCTAGTGGGCCTTGAAGCTATCACGCATCTGGCGCAAGCGCGCAAAGACATCGACATCGGGCGCATCCTGATCGACGACGGCCGACGTTCTCAAGGCTGCCTGATCGCAGCGTAGAAACGGGTTGGTGGCACACTCCTCCCCCAGCATCAGCGGCACCGTCGGCGCTCCGGCCTGACGCAGTCGACGAATGGCTTCGCCTCGTGCGGCAAGCTCGGGGTTCTGGGGATCCACCGCCAGCGCAAAAGGCAAGTTCAATAGGGTGTACTCATGGGCACAGTAAACATGGGTCTGCGCCGGCAGACGGCGCACCTGAGTCAAGGCCGCATGCATTTGCGCGGCTGTTCCTTCGAACAGACGACCGCAACCCAGCCCGAACAGTAAATCGCCGCAGAATAACGCGGGCTTGGCCGTCGCCGCGCCGACCACATAAGCCAGATGGCCCCGCGTATGCCCGGGCACCGACAGTACATTGACCTGCTGTCCGCCAAACGTCAGACACTCACCACCGGCAAGGCCTTGCGTCACGCCCGGAATGGCTTCGGATGCCGGACCATAGACGACCACCGGCGACGTAGGCGATTGTCGGGCAACCCACTCGCAGAGTTCGGCGACGCCACCCGTATGATCGGCATGGTGATGGGTGAGCCAGATCTGTTGGGGCACAAGCCCACGACGACGACAGTGATCGATGACGGGCGCCGCATCCCCGGGGTCGACGACCGCAACCTGGTGAGGCGAAACGCTATCTACTGTCTCAATCAACCAGATGTAGTTATCGTTAAACGCCGGCAACCCGGTGACGACAAACCCCGTGTGTTCGGTACTGTGAAGGCCGCTCGGGCGCGGCGATAGGGTGTGCGTCATGAGGATCGATCCGGCAGAGTAGAATACGCTGCTGATTTTCCCTAACCCGAGCAGGATGTCAAACGCCCCTTGCCCATCGACCGCCGCCATGCAGTCCGACTGGTTTTGTACACCAGCGGGACGCTATGTGGCGCAATGGTCTCTGGCGACGGCAGACAGCCTGTTACTGGATGTCTTCGGCCTGCAGGCCGCACAAATAGGCTGCGAGGCTCTGGATTTTCTCGCGCGCAACCGGATCCAGCACCGGTTTCGCTGTCAGTCACCCGACAGCATGATCGCCCATAATGGCAACACGCCCATTGGCCTGCAGACAGATGCCGCCGCCCTTCCCTTCGAGTCCGACAGCCTTGATCTCATTGTGCTGCCGTTTCTGCTCGAGTTTCACAACAACCCGCACCAGGTGCTGCGTGAAGCCCGGCGTGTGTTGCGCCCGGAAGGACAATTGCTGGTCATTGGCTTCAACCCCCTGTCGCTCTGGGGTCTGCGCAACAGCATTAGCCATGCGCTCTCACCGGGCAGGATGGCCTTCCCCTGGCCCGGGAACTATCTGGGCATCATCCGCCTCAAGGACTGGTTGAAGCTGCTGGATTTCGAAGTAGCGCGCGGGCGCTTCGGTTGCTACGCTCCGCCGTGTCGTAACGAAAGCACCTACAACCACCTGCAGTGGCTGGAGAACGCCGGCGACCGCTGGTGGGGCTTTGCCGGGGCCTGCTATGCACTCACCTCGATCAAGCGCATTCCGGGCATGACGCTGCTCACACCGAGCTGGTCAAGCGCCGAGAAAAAAGTCGCTGCGAAAGCCTCGCTGGTCGCCGAACAACACATCTCCGAATCATAACGGCGCCGCTATGACCATACCCGACAGCAACATCATTCGTATCTACACCGATGGCGCCTGCCGCGGCAACCCGGGCCCCGGTGGCTGGGGCGCCCTGCTCCGCTATCGTGGCCACGAAAAAACCCTACACGGCGGTGAACCGGAGACCACGAACAACCGGATGGAATTGATGGCGGTGATTGCTGCGCTTGGCGCACTCAAGAATGCTGCCGAATCGCCGGTCGAGATCCACACCGACTCGAAGTATGTGCAACAGGGGATGCAATCCTGGATCCACGGCTGGAAGCGGAACGGCTGGAAAACCGCCGACAAGAAGCCGGTCAAGAACGCCGATCTCTGGCAGCAGCTGGACCGGCTGGCCGGCAACTTCAATATCTCGTGGCACTGGGTCAAGGGGCACGCCGGTCACCCGGAAAACGAGCTGGCCGACGCCCTGGCCAATCGCGGCATTGACGAGCTGCAAAGCCTGTAAAATTGCCACAGATTCTCAAGTAGATACCATGCGACAGATTATTCTTGATACCGAAACTACCGGCCTCGACCCACGTCAGGGGCATCGCATCATCGAAGTTGCCGGCGTGGAAGTCGTCAATCGCCGACTGACCAACCGGCATTTTCATCATTACCTCAATCCGGATCGCGATATCGATGAAGGCGCACAGGCTGTTCACGGCATCTCGCGTGAATTTCTGGCAGACAAACCACGTTTCGCGGATGTGGTTGACAGCTTTCTGGATTTTATCGACGGCGCTGAACTCGTCATTCACAACGCGCCCTTCGACGTGAGCTTTCTGAACGCCGAACTCGATCTTCTGGGCAAACCGGCGATCACGACCTTCTGCGAAGGCGTAACCGATACCTTGAAGATGGCGCGTGACAACTATCCGGGCAAACGCAACAGCCTGGACGCCCTATGCGAACGACTGGAAATCGACAACTCGCATCGTAATCTGCACGGCGCCTTACTCGACGCCGAATTGCTGGCCGAGGTCTATCTGATGATGACCCGGGGTCAGGACGGCCTATCGATGGTTTTTGAAGAGTCCGGACAGACCATCGCATTCAAGCGGGATGGCACCAGCCTGAGCCAACTGAAGACCATTGTCGCCAGCGATGCCGACCTACTGGCGCACCAACAGGTACTGGAGCAGATCCAGAAAGAGTCCGGCGGCAAGTGCGTCTGGTTGAATCAGCCGACCGCCTAGTTTTTCTGGACTAATCGAACTTCGCCCCCTTCACTCAGCGCCGCTTGCGGTCGCGCCTGCCTCTCTTTGCCATGCCTCTGATCATCGAAGAACAAATCGCCACCGAGCTCAACGTTAAAACCGCTCAGGTGTCAGCGGCCATTCAGCTGCTGGACGAAGGCGCCACCGTGCCCTTCATTGCGCGTTATAGAAAAGAGGCTACGGGCGGATTGGACGACACCCAACTCCGTCATCTGGAAGAACGTCTCATCTACCTGCGCGAACTGGAAGAACGACGTAAAAGCATCCTGGCGTCGATCGAAGAGCAAGGTAAGCTCACGCCGGAACTCAAGGCCGAGATTGAGGCCGCTGAATCCAAACAGCGGCTGGAAGATCTGTACCTGCCCTACAAGCAGAAGCGCCGCACCAAGGCGCAGATCGCCCGCGAAGCGGGCATCGAACCGTTGGCCGATGCGTTACTCGAACACCCGGAACTCAACCCCGAATCCGAAGCGGAAAAGTTTTTCAATGCCGACGCCGGTTTCGCCGATACCAAGGCAGTCCTCGACGGCGCACGCCAGATTCTGATGGAACGCTTCGCCGAAGACCCGGAACTGGTCGGCCAGTTGCGGGAATATCTGACAGAACACGGCATGGTGCGTTCGAGAGTCATTGAAGGCAAGGAAACCGAAGGCGCCAAGTTTCGCGACTGGTTCGATTTTCATGAACCGCTCAAAGCCATGCCCTCGCATCGCGCCCTGGCCTTACTCCGCGGGCGTAACGAGGGTTTTCTGCAAGTCGCTCTGGTCCTCCACAGCGAGCTCGACCAGGAGACACCGAGCAACACGCCAAACCCTTGCGAACAACGCATCGCCCACCGATTTGGCATCCAGCAACTGAACCGCGCCGCCGACAAATGGCTCAACGACACGGTGCGCTGGACCTGGCGCGTGAAGCTCGCACTGCATCTGGAACTCGATCTGATCGGTCAGCTCCGCGAGCGCGCCGAAGAAGAGGCCATTCGTATCTTTGGCAAGAATCTCAAGGATCTGCTGCTCGCCGCACCAGCCGGCCAGCACGTGACCATGGGGATCGATCCGGGCATCCGTACCGGCTGCAAGATCGCTGTGGTCGATGCCACCGGCAAGTTACTGGCAACCGAGACGATCTACCCGCACGAGCCACGCCGCGACTGGGCCGGTAGCATGACAAGCATCGCCGCACTAGCCAAACGTTTTGACGTGACGCTCGTCGCGATCGGCAACGGCACCGCCAGCCGCGAAACCGACAAACTCGTTCAGGATGTGATCAAGCAGTTCCCGGATTTGAAGCTCACCAAACTGGTGGTTTCGGAAGCTGGTGCGTCGGTGTATTCGGCCTCCGAACTGGCCGCGCGCGAGTTCCCCGAACTTGACGTGTCATTGCGTGGTGCGGTTTCAATCGCTCGCCGTCTGCAGGATCCCTTAGCCGAACTGGTCAAGATCGAACCCAAGTCGATCGGCGTTGGCCAGTATCAGCATGACGTCTCGCAACTCAAGCTGGCGCGCAGTCTGGATGCGGTGGTCGAAGACTGCGTCAATGCCGTCGGCGTCGACGTCAATACTGCCTCCGCCCCGCTACTCACCCGCATTTCAGGTCTGAACGCGGGTCTGGCGAGCAACATCGTCAATTACCGCGACACCCACGGCGCTTTCAAGACACGTGCCGAACTGCTCAGCGTGCCACGTCTGGGCGACAAGACCTTCGAACAGGCGGCCGGTTTTCTGCGCATTCGCGGCGGCGACAACCCGCTCGACGCATCGTCGGTTCACCCCGAAGCCTACCCACTCGTTGAGAAGATCCTGGCTGATATCAAACTGCCGATTAAAGAGATCATGGGCAACAACAGCGTATTACGCTCCCTGACGGCCAGCAAATATACCGATGACCGCTTCGGTCTTCCCACGGTCCAGGACATCTTCAAGGAACTGGAGAAACCCGGTCGCGATCCGCGTCCGGAGTTCAAGACCGCCACCTTTGCAGAGGGTGTGCAAGAAGTGAAAGATCTGGTGCCGGGGATGCTGCTCGAAGGCGTGGTCACCAATGTGGCCGCTTTTGGTGCATTCGTCGATATCGGCGTGCATCAGGACGGCCTGGTGCACATCTCGGCGCTCTCCAATACCTACGTCAAAGACCCGCACGATGTCGTTAAAGCCGGTCAGGTGGTGCGCGTCAAAGTCCTGGAGGTCGATCTGCCGCGTAAACGGATCGCGCTGACCATGCGCCTAAGCGACGAGGCAGCGCCCAAGCGCGAACGTCACGAGGCACCGTCATCGAACCGCGGCCAGATGCAACGGCCGCGTGAGAATGGACACCGGGATCAGCGTGCTCATGCGCAAGGCACACGTGCAACGCCGCCTATGAACAATGCGATGGCCGCCGCTTTCGCCAAACTGAAGAAGTAAGGAGGTCTCATGATCACCGTTTATGGCATCAAGAATTGCGACACGATGAAGAAAGCCTTCACCTGGCTCGAAGCTAACGGGTTGGCGTACACCTTTGTCGATTACAAGAAGGCCGGCGTTGCCGCCGAACATTTACCGGACTGGATCAAACGCGCCGGCTGGGAAAAGTTACTGAATACGCGTGGTCTGATGTGGAAAAAGCTGACAGACGCCGAACGGGAAAATGTCGACCAGGCCAAAGCCCAGAAGCTCATGACAACGTATCCCAGCATCATCAAACGCCCCGTACTGGATACCGGCAAAAAACTCCTGGTTGGCTTTGATCCGGAGATATACACCACGACATTGCTTTAGTACCCGGTCAGTCAAACCCCAATGCCCGGGCGATCTTCTGCCTGGGCACCGTTGTTTTAGGCACCTGTTTTCTGGGTAATTCGGGCGGCAGATCAAACCAGTCGCGCACGTCGAGATCGAGCCCGATGCCATGCATGAAATTGTAGATCGCCTTGCGCAGCCCCTGCCCGAGCAGGTCATGGTCAACCCCCGTAGGGTCGATAAAACCGACATCGTTGCGGGCAAAGGTGGTGGGTGGTAACGGCAACAACGTCACGCCATAATCCTGCGGATTCATCCCGACGGGCGAATGCACCGTACACACGAAGCGGTGAAAGAAGCCGCTCTGGATGCACCCGTTTTCGAACAGCTGACGTACGTATTCCAGCGCATCTACCGTTTCCTGTAGCGTCTGCGTCGGAAAACCGTACATCAGATAGGCGTGCACCAAAATGCCGTGATCGCTAAAGGCGCGCGTCACCTGCGCGACCTGTTCGACCGAAACCCCCTTCTGCATGAGCTTGAGCAAACGATCGGAAGCGACTTCCAGACCGCCGGAGACGGCAATGCAGCCACTCTCAGCAAGACGTTCCACCACCGCCGGGGTGAAGGTTTTCTCGAAGCGGATATTGCCCCACCAGGAAATCTGGACATTGCGGCGTATGAGTTCTTCGGCCAGCGCCTTGAGCATCTTTGGCGGCGCTGCCTCATCCACGAAGTGGAAGCCCGTCTGACCAGTCTCGGCGACGATCTGTTCGATGCGATCCACCAGAATTTCCGCCGACACCGTCTCATAGCGCGAGATGTAATCCAGACTGATATCGCAGAAGCTGCACTGCTTCCAGTAACAGCCTTGCGCAATCGTCAGCTTGTTCCAGCGACCGTCGCTCCAGAGTCGGTGCATCGGGTTCAGCATATCCAGCAGCGAAAGATAGCGGTTCAGCGGCAGACCATCCCAAGTCGGTGTTCCAATCTCTTCAAAGGGCACATCCGGCTCTGGCCAGTTTAAGAAACGGACCTGTCCGTTGGTATCGCGTACAAACGTGCGGACCAAACGATCTAGCGTACGCTCACCCTGCAAATGCTCGATAATCGCCAGCAACGGACGCTCACCCGCGTCGAGCGTCACATAGTCGACGAAGTCGAAAACGGCCGGATCACTAAGCTGGCGCAATTCGGTATTAACAAAACCACCGCCCAGAACGATACGCACATCAGGCGCCACACGGCGGATCGTCTGCGCCATGCGGAATGCGGCATAGACGCTGCCCGGAAATGGCACGGAGAGTAGCACCAGATCGGGCTGTTCACGTTCGATGACTTCGAGCGTGAGCCGATCCAGAGTCACATCTACCAGCGTTGGTTCGGCAACTAACGCCTGGGCCAGCGGCGCAAAGCTGGGCTGACTGGCGGCAAGCGATTCGGCATAGCGGACAAATTCGAATCGGTCATCCACCGCGTCGCGGATGACATCCGCCAGATCATTCAGATAGAGCGTTGCATAATGACGCGCCCGATCCTGCGTGCCCAGCGCGCCGAATGCCCAGCCCAGCGGGTCATCATTATCATCATCATAGACATCCAACGCCTGAAAACGCGGTCCTTCGGGTAGATAACCCCGCGCGACAATGCGATGCGCCAGGGTCGGATCTGTGCCTTGAAGGAAGGCAATGACGCGATCGATGGTGACCTGGTAACGGTCGTAGTCGTCGAGAAAGAAATTCACTGTGGCGCTGCGCGCTTTTTCCGGTTGCCGCAAGGCTGCGGACCTGATACTGGCCAAACCTTGTGCTGACAACAAGACCAGCACCAGCTTCAATGCCAGATCGTCCTGCACGGCATCTAACCCCTGCGAACGCAGAAAACCTGTCAGATACGCCGTGGAAGGATAAGGCGTATTCAGCTGCGTCATCGGCGGGATGAGACTCAGGACTTGAAATGATCTGGACATAGGCGCGTTATTTTACGGCCAGATGCATGTTCGATTGCGTTCAAAGAGACTCACAGCACCTGATAAACTCGTCTCCACCATAACACCCTTAGAGGAATATCCGATGATATTGAAGGGCAAGACCCAACCGTCTGTAAAAACCATCAATCTGGCGTTGCAGGGTGGTGGATCACACGGTGCCTTTACCTGGGGTGTACTCGATACGTTGCTGGAAGATGGACGATTTAATATTGAAGGCGTCAGCGGTACCAGTGCGGGCGCCATGAATGCTATCGCCCTCGCCAACGGGTTGGCTGTTGGTGGTAACGATGGGGCTCGCGAAGCTTTGTCAAAACTGTGGCTGGCCGTCGCTGAGAGTGCTGTCTTAAGCACATCGTTGACGAGCGATAACGACCAGGTGCCCCGCATGTCGTCATCGGCCAAACTCCTCAAAAAATTCGCGACCACCTATCTGTCGCCGGAACAGATGAACCCTTTTAATCTTAATCCGCTGCGCGATATTTTGGAACGTCAGATCGATTTTGAAAAACTACGGCACGCTTCGCCCGTCAAACTGTTTATCGCAGCCACCAACGCCAATTCAGGCAAGCTCCGCCTTTTTGATGACAAGGAAATCAGTGTCGATAGCATTTTAGCGTCGGCTTGTCTGCCGACCATTCACCGGGCCATCATGATCGACGACGAACCGTACTGGGACGGTGCCTACAGCGCCAACCCGGCAATCTTTCCGCTGTTTTACCACTGTGCTAGCGACGATATTCTCATGGTATTGCTGTCACCGCTCAAATTTGAAGCCACGCCCTATTCGGCACAGGAGATTCGGTGGCGTCAGTCGGAGATTTCGTTTCAATCGACCTTCTTGCGCGAGATGCGCATGTATGCCCATTTGCGTGACTACGTGAAGGACTCGATCAGCCTAAACTGCCGTTTCGAAAGCAAGATAAAGCGAACCAATTTCCATATCATCGCAGCAGGTGAAAGCATGAGTCACTACTCAGCAGAAACCAAACTCATTCCCAAAGAAAGCTTCCTCACCCATTTGCGGGATATGGGGCGCGAACACGCAAAACAGTGGCTGAGTGACCAAGCCAATTCCGTCGGTAAATGCTCAAGTGTCGATCTGGGAAGTTTGTTTTACTAGGAGGGGTCTGTGACCTACTCCCACTCGATTGTGGCCGGCGGCTTGCCTGAGATATCGTAGACCACCCGGTTAATACCGCGCACTTCATTGATAATACGGTTACTGACTTTGCCGAGCAGGCTGTGGGGCAGTTCTGCCCAGTGCGCGGTCATGAAATCCTGTGTTTCGACGGCACGCAGCGCGACGACGTATTCGTAAGTGCGACCATCGCCCATGACACCGACGCTCTTGACGGGCAGGAATACAGCGAAGGCCTGCGATGTCTTCTCATACCAGCCGGCGGCACGCAGCTCATCAATGAAGATGGCATCGGCACGGCGCAGTAGATCGGCAAATTCTTTTTTAACTTCACCCAGAATACGTACACCCAGACCCGGACCCGGGAACGGATGGCGATACACCATGTCGTGCGGCAAACCCAGCGCCACACCCAGTTCACGGACTTCGTCCTTGAACAGTTCGCGTAGCGGTTCCAGCAGCTTGAGTTTCATATGCTCGGGCAGACCGCCGACGTTATGGTGTGACTTGATGGTATGCGCCTTACCGGTTTTGGCGCCGGCCGATTCGATGACGTCCGGATAGATGGTGCCCTGGGCCAGCCATTTGGCGTTGACCAGCTTACTGGATTCGGCGTCGAAGACTTCGACGAATTCACGACCGATGATCTTGCGCTTCTGTTCCGGATCGCTGACGCCCTTGAGGTGGCCTAGGAACTGCTCGGAAGCATCGACGTGCACGACTTTGACGCCCAGACCCCGGGCAAAGGTTTCCATGACCTGGTCGGCTTCGTTCAGACGCAGCAGGCCGTTGTCGACGAAGACACAGGTGAGCTGATCGCCGATGGCGCGATGAATCAGCGCGGCGGCCACCGAGGAGTCGACCCCCCCGGACAGACCGAGAATGACGTCTTCGTTGCCGACCTGGGCGCGAATTTTTTCGACAGCCTCTTCGACATAATTCGGCATCGTCCAATCGCGACCACAGCCACAGATGTCGTGTACGAAACGGGCAAACATCTCTTTGCCCTTGAGTGTGTGCGTAACTTCCGGGTGGAACTGCACGGCATAGAAACGACGGGCTTCGTCGGCCATCGCGGCGACCGGGGTCGATTCGTTATCGCCGATGACTTTAAAACCCGGCGGTAACTGGGTGACTTTGTCGCCATGGCTCATCCAGACGTCGAGCAGACCGTGACCAGCGTCGTTGGAACGATCCTGAAGGCCTTCAAACAGCTTTGAATGACCACGCGCACGCATTTCGGCATAACCGAATTCGCGCTTGTGCGAGCTCTCGACCCTGCCGCCCAGTTGCTCGGCCATGGTCTGCATGCCGTAACAGATGCCCAGTACGGGCACGCCCAGCTCGAAAACGGCCTGCGGCGCCTTCCAGTCGGTGGCTTCGTACACGGAGTTCGGACCACCCGACAGGATGATGCCCTGCGGTTTGAATTCGCGAACAAAGTCGTCGCTCACGTCATAGGGATGCAACTCACAGTAGACCTGCTGTTCACGCACGCGACGCGCGATGAGCTGCGTCAGTTGCGAGCCGAAATCGAGAATGAGGATCTTCTGGTGCGAGCGGGACATAAGTAGTTCGGAAACGGATTAATCGACGTGATAGTTCGGCGCTTCTTTGGTGATCTGCACATCATGGACATGCGACTCGCGTACGCCGGCCGAGGTGATTTCGACGAACTGGGCACGCTTGTGCATATCGGCGATGCTGGCGCAGCCCAGATAGCCCATCGACGAACGCAACCCGCCCATCAGCTGGTGAATGACGGCCAGCACCGAGCCCTTGTAGGGCACACGACCCTCGATACCTTCCGGCACAAACTTGTCGACATTGGCCGTGTTGTCCTGGAAGTAACGGTCACTGGAACCGGCCTGCATAGCCCCCAGCGAGCCCATACCGCGATAACTCTTGTAGGAGCGGCCCTGGAACAGTTCGACTTCGCCCGGCGCTTCTTCGGTACCGGCGAAGAGACCCCCCAGCATCACGCAGTTGGCGCCCGCAGCAATCGCCTTGGCAATATCACCCGAGAAGCGGATGCCACCATCGGCGACCAGCGGTACGCCCGTACCACGCAGCGCCTTGGCCACATTGGCGATGGCCGTGATCTGTGGCACGCCCACACCGGCCACGATCCGGGTCGTACAGATCGAACCGGGGCCAATACCGACCTTGACGCCATCGGCACCATGATCGATCAGCGCCCGCGCCGCATCGGCCGTAGCAATATTGCCGCCGATGACCTGCACTTGCGGGTAATTCTTTTTGACCCACTGCACGCGATCGAGCACGCCTTGCGAGTGGCCATGCGCCGTATCAACGACGACCAGATCGACACCGGCCTCAACCAGCAGTTCGACGCGTTCTTCGGTACCGGCGCCCACACCGACGGCGGCGCCAGCGCGCAGACGACCCGCAGGATCCTTGGCTGCGTTCGGGTGCTCGGTGGCCTTGAGAATATCTTTCACGGTAATCAGACCGCACAGCTCGAACGCGTCATTGACGACGAGCACGCGCTCGATACGATGCTGATGCATCAAGGCTTTGGCGTCTTCGATGCTGCCGCCTTCACGAACCGTCACCAGCTTCTTCTTCTGGGTCATGATCTGACGGACGGCCTGATCAAGGTTGGTTTCGAAACGTAGATCGCGGTTAGTGACGATGCCGACAACCTTGCCGCCCTTATCGACCACCGGCAGACCGGAAATCCGGTGACGACGTGTCAGCTCGAGGACATCGCGCACCATCATGTTCGGATTGATCGTAATCGGATCCTTAAGGACACCCGATTCGTAACGTTTCACCTTGGCCACTTCGGCGGCCTGTTGCGCCGGCGTCAGGTTTTTATGAATGATGCCGATGCCACCTTCCTGCGCCAGGGCGATGGCCAGACGACCTTCGGTCACCGTATCCATGGCGGCCGACAGCAATGGCATGTTAAGCGTAATGTCGCGCGTCAGGCGGGTTTGCAGGGAAACATCGCGCGGAAGAATTGCGGAGTGCGCCGGTACGAGCAAAACGTCGTCAAAAGTCAGCGCTTTCTGTATTAACTGCATGGTCTCAAGCCCCAAGCCACAAAACGATATTATACGGAACTATCCTCCTCCCGTCTTGCCCTTATGCTGTTTTCCAAACCGGTCCGAACAACCAAACGAACGCTGTTAGGTGCCATGTTGCCGAGTCTTTTTGTCGGTCTATGCGTCTTATCACCTGGCCATGGCTGGTGCCAGCTGCAGTCCGGTCGGGATTCGGCGGGCAATCTCTGGCTAAGCGATCAGAGCCTGCCGGCGGGGATACAGCCGGGGCCGCTGGAGCTGGACCAGGTCATGAGCCTCACCCCGGAAACCCGGCCGGTTAACAGCAGCAGCCCTGCAGCGCCACCGGAACGTTCGCCCGTGACCCAGCAACGGATGACCGCCGATGAATCGGCAACCTGCCGCAGTATCGACAAGCGTTATGAGGAAACCCGGATCAACCTGGCCAATATCGAACGTGACAAGGCCAGCGGCAAGGTGTTGATTCCCAACTCCGGGCTGGTCACGATCCGTCAGAACCTGGCATCTTTGGAGCGTCTGAAAGCGCTCTGCCCTAAAAGTCCCTAGAACGACCTAGGCTTCTCCCGACTCTCCGGCGTTGAGCTCGGCCGCACCGCGCTTCATGACCTTGCCTTCGGCGGCCTTCTGACGCCGAACCTCTTTCGGATCCGCGATCAAGGGGCGGTAAATCTCGACGCGATCACGTTCACGGAGGACGGTATCGGGCTTGACCAGCTTGGCAAAGACGCCAAGCTTGTTGCGACCACCCGGCTCGATATCCGGATACTTCTGCAGCAAACCGGAGGTTTCAACGGCCTGCTGCACGGTACTGCCTTCGGGCAGATCCAGGGTGATGAGTTCCTGACGTTCGGGGAGCGCGTAGATGACTTCGATTTTCATGAACCGTAAACCTGTGCGGCCCGCTGTACGAAGGCCTCGATAAAAGTGTTGGCGATCCGGCTGAAGACCGGACCGATGATCTTTTCGAAGAGCTTACTTGAAAATTCGTAGCTCAACCGGAATTCGATCTTGCAGGCATTCTCGCCTAGGGGCTTGAAGTGCCAGGTGCCGTCAAAGCGGCGAAACGGGCCGTCAACCAGCTTCATGGTCATTGCCGTCGGGAATTGTTTGCTGTTTTCCGTTGTGAAATGCGATTTGACGCTGAGAAAGTCGATATGCAACGTGGCGACGGTTTTGTGGTCGTCCCGATACTTGAGTTCGGCCTTGGCGCACCAGGGGAGAAACTCGGTATAACGAGCAACATCATCGACCAGCGCATACATTTCTGCCGGTGTATGTTCGATCAGGACAGTTTTCTCGACGAGCGCCATGGCTGCATTAGTGAATGAGATTGCTAGAATGCCGTATTCTAGCGAAAAGCGGTCCATCGCCCCATACCTGCCCTTCTTCCACCGCCGTATGAGCATTGTTTCGAACAAAAAAGCCTTCCACGAGTACTTTATCGAAGAACAATTCGAGGCGGGGGTGTCGCTGGAGGGCTGGGAATGCAAGGCGATCCGGGCCGGCCGCGTGCAAATCAAGGAAGCGTATGTCGTCGTAATGGAAGGCGAGCTCTACCTGATCGGTATGCATATCACGCCACTGATTTCGGCATCGTCACACATCAAGCCCGATGCCACCCGTACCCGCAAGCTGCTGCTGCACCGGCGCGAGATCGACACGCTGATCGGCAAAGTAGAGCGTGCCGGTTTCGCGCTGGTGCCCATCGATCTGCACTACAGCAAGGGGCGGATCAAAGCACAGATCGGTCTGGCCAAGGGCAAGAAACTGCACGACAAGCGCGACAGCGAAAAGGAAAAGGACTGGAAGCGCGAACAAGGTCGTCTGCTTAAAACGCAGGTTCGTTAAGAGAATAAATCATGCTGATTCCCGTTCAACTGGCGCAAGCCAATGATGCGCTGATTTACGGCCTGGGCCTGGCTGCGTCGATCACCTGTGCGCTGACCGGTGTGCTGGTCGCCCGTGATAAAGGCGTTGACCTCTTTGGCGCGCTGATGGCTGGTATCGCCACCTCGCTGGGCGGCGGTACCGTGCGCGATCTGCTCCTTGGCCGCAAGGTGTTCTGGATGGCTGATGAAACCTACCTCTGGTTTACGGTCGTCACGGCTGCTCTGACGTTTTTCATCACCCGTGTGCGCCACTTGCCCGAAAACCTCTTTCTGATTCCCGATGCGATTGGTCTCGCACTATTTGCCATCGTTGGCACTCAGGTGGCGCTGGATTGGAATATGCCCTGGTTCACGGCCAGCCTATTGGGTGTGGTGACGGCGGTTTTCGGCGGGCTGCTGCGCGATGTGATGATTAACGAAGTACCGCTCGTCTTCTCAAGCGAACTGTACGCGACCGCCGCCTGGATCGGTGCAATGGCCTTAATCATTCTCGATGCGCTTGGCGTCCACGCCACCCTCGCCGCCTGGATCGGTATTGCTGTCTGTATCGCCGTGCGCCTGATCGCGATTCGCTGGAAGGTCACGCTGCCCCGCTTCAAGCATCACGGATAAAAAAAACCGGCGCGCATTGCGGCGCCCCGGTTCTGTTGCAGTGGTACCGGATCTAGGCGCTGAGTCGGGCGATGCGCTGCCAGGTGTCAACGACCGTATCCGGGTTCAGAGAAATGCTGGCAATGCCCTTTTGGGTCAGCCATTCAGCCAGATCCGGATGATCTGACGGGCCCTGACCGCAGATACCTACATACTTGCCGGCTTTGTTACACGACTCGATGGTGCGTTCGAGCAGGATCTTGACGGCCGGATCGCGTTCATCGAACAACGAAGCCACCAGACCCGAGTCACGATCCAGACCCAGCGTTAGCTGCGTCAGATCGTTCGAGCCGATCGACATACCGTCGAAATATTCGAGGAACTGATCGGCGAGTAGCGCGTTTGATGGAATTTCGCACATCATGATCAGTTTGAGATCGTGTTCGCCGCGACGCAGGCCATGGCTGGCCAGCAGTTTTTCCACTTCGGCTGCTTCGCCCAGTGTACGGACGAAAGGCACCATGAGTTGCACGTTGGTATAGCCGAAGATTTCACGCACGGTGCGCATGGCCCTGCATTCCATCGCAAAGCAATCCTGAAACGATTGCGCAATGTAACGCGACGCGCCGCGGAAGCCCAGCATCGGATTTTCTTCTTCGGGTTCGTACAAGTCACCACCGAGCAGCTTGCGATATTCGTTCGACTTGAAGTCCGATAGACGGACAATGACCGGCTTTGGCCAGAAAGCCGCGGCAATCGTGGCCACGCCTTCGACCAGCTTATCGGTGAAAAAGCTGACCGGATCGGCATAACCGCGGGCGCGACGTTCAATCTCTTCGCGCTTGCTGGCCGGCAGACGATCGATCTCCAGAATCGCCTTCGGGTGGATCCCGATGATGTTGTTGATGATGAATTCGACGCGAGCCAGACCCACACCATCGTTGGGCAACTGCGCAAAATCGAAGGCCAGTTCCGGGTTACCTACGTTCATCATGATCTTGACCGGGATCTTCGGCAGTTCGCCGAGGTCGCGTGTCGTCACTTCATATTCCTGAGCGCCACGATACACATGACCGGTGTCGCCTTCGGCACAGGACACCGTGACCACCTCACCTTCGGTCAGCGTGTCCGTCGCGTCACCGCAACCGACAATCGCCGGGATCCCCAGTTCACGCGCGATGATGGCGGCGTGACAGGTACGCCCCCCCCGGTTCGTCACAATCGCTGAAGCACGCTTCATGACCGGCTCCCAGTTCGGGTCGGTCATATCGGCGACGAGAACGTCACCCGGCTTCACGCTGTTCATTTCAGCCGGATCACTGACCACGCGCACCGGGCCTACACCGATCTTCTGACCGATGGCGCGACCCGAGGCCAGAACCTTACCGTAGGACTTCAGCGCATACTTTTCAACCTTGTCTTTTGACTCCTGCGACTTCACGGTTTCGGGACGGGCCTGCAGGATGTACAGGCGACCATCGGTGCCGTCACGACCCCACTCGATATCCATCGGACGCTCGTAGTGCTTTTCAATGATGTCGGCAAAGCGCGCCAGTTCGAGCACCTCTTCATCGCGGATCGAGAATTGATGCCGCTCGGCTTCAGCCACATCGACCGTGTGCGTCGACTTGCCGGCAACCTTGTCGGTCGAAAAGATCATCTTGATCAGCTTCGAGCCCAGATTACGGCGAATAACGGCCGGGCGGCCCTCGCGCAGCATCGGCTTGTGCACATAGAACTCGTCCGGGTTCACCGCACCCTGCACCACGGTTTCGCCCAGACCATACGACGAGGTCACGAAGATGGCATCACGAAAACCCGACTCGGTATCGAGTGTGAACATCACACCCGCCGCACC
>JBDLTT010000053.1:0-3918 GCA_039805725.1 Pseudomonadota bacterium
CGTCCATCGGACTCGAAGAAGGCCGTATGACCGGCAGCGATGTTGATTGTGCCGTCTTCACGAATTTCACGCGGGATCATCTGGATTATCACGGCACGATGGAAGCCTATGCGGCGGCCAAGGCCAAGCTCTTTGTCTGGCCGGGGCTTCGCGCAGCGGTGATTAACCATGACGATGCCTTGGGTCGTACCCTCCTGGCGCAAACCTCGGCGCGCATCCTATTGGCCTATGGGTTGAGCGAACGCCCGGGTGATTTGCCGAAGAACGTGCAATGGGTGGGCGCCGAAAATGTCGCGGCCACCGCGCAAGGCCTGAGTGCCACCCTGGTTTTTGGTGAAGTGCGTGTCGCATTCACCACGCAGATCATTGGCCGCCATAATCTTTCGAATATGCTCGCCGTGTCTGCCGTATTGGTAGCGGAAGGTTTGAGTCCGGCGGAGATCGTCGTGCGGCTCAACAAGCTGCAACCGCCCGCTGGCCGTATGGCTTGTTATGGTGGTCAGCAACAACCCTTGGTCGTGGTGGATTATGCGCATACGCCGGATGCGCTGGCGCATATCCTGTCAGCGCTGCGCGATGTGGCGACGGCACGCCAGGGCCGTTTGGTCTGCCTCTTTGGTTGCGGTGGTGATCGCGATCCGGGTAAGCGGCCGGAGATGGGGCGCGCGGCCGTGGCCGGCGCCGATGTGGTTTGGATTACCTCGGACAATCCGCGCGGCGAAGATCCGGAAGCCATTATCGCGGCGATTGCTCAAGGGGCGCCGGGGGCGCGAACGATGACTGATCGTGCGCAGGCAATTGCTGCGGCGGTGGCTGGTGCTGCGCTGGGTGATGTGATTTTGTTGGCAGGGAAAGGCCACGAAAGTACGCAGGAAATCCGTGGTCAGCGCACGCCATTCGATGATGCGGTTCACGCACAGGCAGCCTTGGATGCCTGGCAGGCAGCGCATGCCGCAGAACAAACGGCAGGAGCGCTTTGATCATGGTGGCGACGATGAACAAACCTCAGCGCTCGGTACGATTGGCCGAAGCCGTGCCGCTGTCGCTGGTGACTGATTGGTTGTCGGCCCATTTGCCGGATGCGTCAGGCAGTGAGTTGGTACAGGGCGTATCGACCGATACGCGCACCTTGCAACCGGGTGACCTATTCGTCGCGCTGCGCGGTGAACAATTTGACGCGCACGACTTTCTGGAAGACGTCCGCGAGGCCGGTGCCGTTGGCGCCGTCGTCGAAGCCGGACACCCGATGTTGAGCTCGCCGGCGCTGGAAGGCTGGCCGCTTGTCATCTGTGACGATACACGTCTGGCGCTGGGCACGCTGGGTCAGGCCTGGCGGGCGCGTTATCGCTTGCCCGTGATTGCCGTGACCGGCTCGAATGGCAAGACCACCACCAAAGAACTGGTCGCGCATCTCTGTCGCGCAGTCGCCGGCGATGAAGCTGTCTTGAGCACGCTCGGTAATTTCAATAACGAGATTGGCTTGCCACTCACCTTGTTGCGCCTCAGCGCACAACATCGCTATGCGGTGATCGAACTGGGCATGAGCCGTCCGGGTGAGATTGCGGCGTTGGCGCGACTGGCGCAGCCGACCGTTGCCATCGTGACCAATGCGCAGCGCGCACATCTGGCGGGTGTGGGATCGTTAGCCGGCGTCGCCCAAGAAAAAGGTAGTCTCTTTGACGCGGTCCCCGAAGGCGGCGCTGCGGTGGTCAACCTGGACGATCCCCACGCGCAATCGTGGTTGGATCGGGTGCGCGCCGGACGGCGCATTCTGGGCACGCATGTGATGGGCGACTCGAAGGCACCCACGATCGTCACACCGGCGTTTGCTGCCGAGGTGGTGGAACAGACGGCAGCGGGCCAAACGCTGCGCGTAATGTCCCCGGTGGGTGACGTTGAAGTCTCGCTGCCGTTGGCCGGGCGACATAACGCGAGCAATGCCCTTCAGGCGATGGCCGCCGGCTATGCTGCCGGGCTGGATATCGCGCAGATGGCGCAGGCGTTGCACAGCTTCGGTGGCGTCTCGGGTCGGTTGCAGCAGAAGCAGGGCTGTGCGGGCGCCACGGTGATCGATGACACCTATAACGCCAACCCGGATTCGATGCGCGCTGCCATCAACGTATTGACCAATGATGGCACGACAGCCGACACCATTCTGGTGATCGGCGATATGGGCGAAGTCGGCAATGAAGCGGATGCCTTGCACGCTGAGGTAGGTCGCTATGCCGCCGAGCGCGGCGTGGGTGCGCTCTATGCCGTCGGTCCGTTGTCGGTAGCGGCGGTCGCTGCGTATGGCAACAGCCGCCCCGGTCAGGCCTATCACTTCACGTCGCAAGAGGCGCTCATCGCCGCATTGCGGCCGACGCTGTCGACGCACACACGGGTACTGGTCAAAGGTTCGCGTTCGTCACGGATGGAAAACGTGGTGAACGCTCTGGTTGAAAACGCATAGGAAGAAGACGATGCTACTTTGGCTCTCGGAATGGTTGGCTCAGGATGTGCGGGCGTTCAACGTCTTCAATTACCTCACGCTGCGTACCGTCCTGGCGGCGCTGACCGCGCTCATGATCAGCTGGATCTCGGGCCCTGCGGTGATCCGCTGGTTGGCCGCCAAGAAGATCGGTCAGGCCGTGCGCACCGATGGCCCGCAAACGCATCTGGCCAAATCGGGCACGCCGACCATGGGCGGCGTTCTGATTCTCATCGCAACCGGGCTATCGACCTTACTCTGGGGTGATCTGGAAAACCGTTACGTCTGGATTGTGCTGCTCGTCACCTTGGGTACCGGTGCAGTCGGCTGGTACGACGACTGGCGCAAGGTAGTCTATCGCGACCCTAAGGGTCTGGCCAGCCGTTGGAAATTTTTCTGGCAGTCGGTGATCGGGTTGGCCGCCGCCGGTGCGTTGGCGCTGACGGCCAACACGCCGATGCAGTTCCAGCTGATTCTGCCGTTCTTCAAGGACGTAGCGATCCCGTTGGGCGTCGGTGGCTTCATCGTGCTGACTTACCTGGTGATTGTGGGCACGTCGAATGCGGTCAATCTGACCGATGGCCTGGATGGCCTGGCCATCATGCCGGCCTGTATGGTTGCGGCGGCGCTGACCGTCTTTGCTTACGTGGCGGGTAATGCGGTCTACGCCAAGTATCTGTTCATGCCCCACATGCCGGGCGCGGGGGAAGTCTGCGTGCTGCTCGGCGCGCTGGTCGGCGCCGGCTTGGGCTTCCTCTGGTTCAACGCCTATCCGGCCGAGGTCTTCATGGGCGATGTCGGCGCGCTGGCCATTGGCGCGGCGCTCGGCACGACGGCCGTCATCGTCCGTCAGGAAATTGTGCTCTTCATCATGGGCGGCGTTTTTGTCGCCGAAACCATCTCCGTGATGATGCAAGTCAGCTATTTCAAAGCCACCAAAGGCAAGCGCATCTTCCGCATGGCGCCGCTGCATCACCACTATGAACTGGGTGGTTGGAAAGAAACCCAGGTCGTTGTTCGTTTCTGGATCATCACTATCGTGCTGGTGCTGCTCGGACTCTCGACCCTTAAGCTCCGTTAATCGATTAACCGAAACCTATCGTGACCACGACGCTGATCTCCTCGCACACCACGCCGGCTGACCTGAAAGGTCGACGTGTGCTGGTGGTCGGCCTGGGTGAATCCGGGCTGGCGATGGCGCGCTGGCTGCATCAGCAGCGGGCGCAGATCGCCTTCGTCGATACCCGCGCCGAACCGCCGGGTGTCGATGCCCTGACCCAGGCGGTGCCGGACGCCGAATGGCGTGCCCGTGGCCAAGCCTTGGCGGGTGCCGTCATTGATGTGGCGCTTGCGGGGGTTGATCTGCTGGCCTTGTCACCAGGCGTGCCGTTCGATAGCGCAGTGGTGCAAGCGGCACAGGCACAAGATATTCCGGTGTGGTCCGAAGT
>JBDLTT010000054.1:0-19352 GCA_039805725.1 Pseudomonadota bacterium
TTGTGGCCGTCTTTGGTGAAACGGTCCCAGTGTTCGTGAATAAAGAAGAAATGCGGAAACTCCGGGTTCTTGAGCGACACCAGCACGAACCAGGGCGTGGCGATCAGGAAGAAAACGATCAGACCGCTGAAGAGATGCAGGCGCTTCCAGAGCGCCCAGTTGCCGGTGCTCAGCGTATAGACCACGAGCACCATGCCGGGAATGACAATGCCAATCAGCCCTTTGGACAGGACGGCCAAGGCCATGAAGGCCCAGCACAGCCACATCCAGTTGCGGCGGGCGGTGCGCGAGAGTCCGTTGCGTTGAGCAAGCAGCAGACTGAAGAGGGCGCAACTCAGAATGCTCGAAAGACCCATGTCCAGGGTGTTGAAGTGGCCACCCACATTCCACATTGGGCTGCTGGCCAGCAGAATGGCCGAGACCCAGCCCGCGAGGACGCCACGCTCGCCGCCGACCAGTTTCCAGGCGGTAAAGCCGGTCGCCAGAATGGCAAAGTAGCCAGTGAACCCGGTCCACAGACGGGATTGCCATTCACCCACGCCAAACAGCGTGTAGGCGATCGCCGTCATCCAGGCTTGCAGCGGTGGTTTTTCGAAATATTTGTAGCCGTTATAACGGGGCGTGACCCAGTCGCCAGTGGCATACATCTCGCGGGCGATTTCGCCGTAGCGGCCTTCGTCGGAGGCGACCAGGTGACGGTAATCCAGCACGCCAAACCAGGCCAGCGTAAATAGAATCGCCAGCACCCACAAAAAACGACGGGTGTAGAACGCGGAAAATAGAGGCGAGAAAGTAGGATTCATGCGGCAGCTTCGGGGGGCGGATCGATAATGACGCCACAGGCCACATGGCGGCCCTCGGCGACGAGAATATTGTAGGTGCGGCAGGCGGCTTTGGTGTCCATCACTTCCAGACCAATGCCGCGCGCGATGAGTGGCTTCAGCAGTTCCGGCCGCGGAAAGCGTTGCCGTTCACCGCTACCGAACAACACGATCTCGGCACCGGTGCTGGCCAGCTTTTCAAATTGATCGGCATCGAGCCCGTCGAAGCCATTGGGCGCCCAGTCTGCTTCAGCCTGTTTTCCGCTGACCAGCACGGAGCCTTCGTAGCGGGTACCATTCACCGAGACATAGCCGAGCCCATGACTGGAGAAGGTCAGCAATCCGGCGTTATGAGCAAGGTGCAGTTTCATGATGGCGGTCTGTAATGGCCAAAATTGGCTCTGGCGTGGCGGTCAGATGGGTGCTGGAGCCCCCAAGAAGGCCGAAAAAGGAGTAGGATAACCGGTTTTCAGCGGAATTTCTGATTCTGGAAATTTCCGACGTCAGCGCCTTTTTTATCCGCGATTCATCATGAAGCCGATCGTAAAATCTTCCAAGCTTGCCAACGTGTGCTACGACATTCGTGGACCGGTGCTGGCGGCCGCCAAGAAGATGGAGGAAGAAGGCCATCGAGTCATCAAGCTGAACATCGGCAACCCCTTGCCGTTTGGTTTCGAGGCGCCCGAAGAAATCGTCGTCGACGTTATCCGTAATATGCGCGACGCATCGGGTTATACCGATTCGCTGGGGCTCTTCGCGCCGCGTAAGGCGATCATGCACTACTGCCAGGAAAAGGGCATCAAGGGCGTGACCGTCGAAGACATCTATCTGGGCAACGGTGTTTCCGAACTGATCGTCATGGCCATGCAGGGTCTGCTCAACAATGGCGATGAAGTACTGATCCCGATGCCAGACTATCCGCTATGGACCGCCGCCGTCAGCCTGTCGGGTGGCAATCCCGTGCATTACCTGTGTGACGAGTCCGCCGAGTGGTATCCGGATCTGGACGACATTCGCCGCAAGGTGACAAGCAATACCAAGGCCATCGTCGTCATCAACCCGAACAACCCGACGGGTGCGCTCTACCCGAAGGAAATTCTCGAAGGCATCCTGCAGATCGCGCGCGAACACGACCTTATCGTCTTCGCCGACGAGATCTACGACAAAGTACTGTACGACGGTAACCAACATGTGTCAATTGCCAGCCTGGCCGACGACGTGCTGTGCATCACCATGAACGGCCTGTCGAAGAACTACCGCGCCTGCGGTTATCGCGCCGGTTGGATGGTGGTTTCCGGCGACAAGCGCCAGGCCAAGGACTACATCGAAGGGCTGACCATGCTGGCTTCGATGCGTCTATGCGCCAATGTGCCGGGGCAGATGGCAATTCAAACCGCGCTCGGTGGCTACCAGAGTATCAACGATCTGGTTGCGCCGAATGGTCGCCTGACGCGCCAGCGCGATCTGGCCTGGAAAATGCTGACCGAAATTCCCGGCGTGACCTGCGTCAAGCCCAAGGGCGCGATGTACCTCTTCCCGAAGCTTGACCCGAAGATGTACCCGATCAAGGATGACGAGCAGCTCATGCTCGAATTGCTCAAGCAGGAAAAGGTGCTTCTGGTGCAGGGGACAGGGTTTAACTGGCCGCATCCCGATCACTTCCGCGTCGTCTTTCTGCCGCATGAAGACGATCTGACCGAAGCCATCGGCCGCGTGGCCCGCTTTCTTGAAGGCTATCGTCACCGCGTCGCGCGCGGCTAAGTTGATTAATTTTGTTGGAACTGGAATACTAAGGAAACGCCATGAAACTCGACGCGATGCGTGTAGGTCTTTTGGGAATCGGTACCGTCGGCGGCGGCACGTACAATGTGCTGACGCGCAATGCTGAAGAAATTACCCGCCGTGCCGGCCGCCCGATCGAAATTACCGTCGTGGCTGATAAGGATGTGGCGCGCGCCAGGGAAATGACCGGTGGCAAGGTCAAAGTCACCGACGATGCCTTCTCGGTGGTGACCGATCCGAACGTTGATATCGTCATCGAACTCATCGGTGGGTACGGCGTCGCCAAGGAACTGGTGCTCAAGGCCATCGAAAACGGTAAGCATGTCGTGACCGCCAATAAGGCGCTGCTCGCCGTGCATGGCACCGAAATTTTTGCCAAGGCTCAAGAGAAGGGCGTCATGGTTGCCTTCGAAGCGGCCGTGGCGGGTGGCATCCCGATTATCAAAGCCGTGCGTGAAGGCCTCTCGGCCAACCGTATCCAGTGGGTCGCCGGCATCATCAACGGTACGACCAACTTCATCCTGTCGGAAATGCGCGACAAGGGCCTGACCTTTGCTGATGTGCTGAAAGAAGCGCAGCGTCTGGGGTATGCCGAAGCCGACCCGACTTTCGATGTCGAAGGGGTCGATGCTGCGCACAAGATTACGTTGCTGTCGGCACTGGCTTTCGGTATCCCGGTGCAATTTGATAAGGCCCACATTGAAGGCATTTCCAAGCTGGACGCCACCGATATCAAATACGCCGAGCAACTCGGTTACCGCATCAAGCTGCTGGGTATCACGCGTCGTCGAGACAACGGCATTGAGCTGCGCGTTCACCCGACACTGGTACCGGCCAAGCGCCTCATCGCCAACGTGGAAGGCGCCATGAACGCCGTGCTCGTTCAAGCCGATGCCGTTGGTTCGACGTTGTACTACGGCAAGGGCGCCGGCGCCGAGCCGACCGCCTCGGCCGTGATCGCCGATGTGGTGGATGTCACGCGTCTATCGACCGCCGACCCGGAAAATCGCGTGCCGCACCTAGCTTTCCAGCCAGATGCACTGGCCAATCTGCCAATACTGCCGATCGGCGAGGTCGAGTGCGGCAACTACCTGCGTCTGCGTGTGGCGGATCAGCCGGGCGTGCTGGCCGAGATCACCCGCATCCTGGCCGACCGCAACATCTCGATCGATGCATTGCTACAACGTGAACCGGAAGAGGGCGAAGATCAGACCGATCTGATCATCCTGACGCATGTCTGCCGTGAGCAGGACGTGTTGAACGCCATGGATGTCATCGGCAAGCTGCCGGTGGTGAAGGGTGCCGTGACGCGTCTGCGTCTGGAAAACCTGCAGTAAGCGTCGGAGCAGCTATGCGTTATATCTCCACGCGCGGCCAATCGCCGGCACAGGGTTTTTGCGACATTCTGCTGGGTGGCCTGGCGCCGGACGGTGGTTTGTATCTACCGGAAAGTTACCCCAAGGTCACGCGCGCCCAGCTCGACGCCTGGCGCGGTCTGTCGTATGCCGATCTGGCGTTCGAGATTCTCAGCAAGTTCATCACCGATATCCCGACCGATGATCTAAAGGCGATCTGTAAGAAGACCTATACGCCGCAGGTGTACTGCTACACCCGCGCGGGGAGCAACGCCAACGACATCACGCCGGTGACCTGGTTGAACCAGTACCGCCTGGGTCTGCAGGAACTGTCGAATGGCCCAACGCTGGCTTTTAAAGACATGGCCATGCAGTTGCTTGGTAACCTCTTTGAGTATGTGCTGAAGAAACGCGGCGAGAGTATCAACATCCTCGGCGCCACGTCGGGTGACACCGGTTCGGCCGCCGAATACGCCATGCGCGGCAAAGCCGGTGTGACCGTGTTCATGCTGTCGCCAGACGGCAAAATGTCCGCCTTCCAGCGCGCGCAGATGTATTCGCTGCAAGATCCCAACATCTACAATCTGGCCGTGCGCGGCATGTTCGATGACGCACAGGACATCGTGAAGGCTGTGTCGAATGATGCGGCGTTCAAAGCCAAGTACCGTATCGGTGCCGTGAATTCGATCAACTGGGCGCGTGTTGCCGCACAGATCGTCTACTACTTTCAGGGCTACTTCCTGGGTACGCAGCACAATGATCAACAAGTCGCATTCTGTGTGCCGTCGGGCAACTTCGGCAACATCTGCGCTGGTCATATCGCGCGTCAGATGGGCCTGCCGATCGCCAAACTGATTCTGGCGACGAACGAAAACAATGTGCTCGACGAGTTCTTCCGTACGGGCGTTTATCGTCCGCGCGCCACGACCGAGACGTATGTCACTTCCAGCCCGTCGATGGATATCTCCAAGGCATCGAACTTTGAACGCTTCATTTTCGATCTGGTCGGTCGTGACCCGGCGGTTGTGCGTGAACTGTGGGCTAAGGTCGATGCTGGCGGTGCCTTTGATCTGACGCAAACTCCGTACTGGTCTGGTATCGCCCAATATGGTTTCGCATCGGGTTCAAGCACGCATACCGATCGTTTGACGACGATCCGCCAGGTCTGGGAACAGTACAACGTGCTGATCGATACCCACACCGCAGACGGCGTTAAAGTGGCGCAGGAGCAGATCAAGCAGCTACCGGAACAAGTAGCGCTGCTGGTTCTGGAAACAGCGCAGCCGGCCAAATTTGCTGAGACGATTCAGGAAGCGATTGGCCAACTGCCTCAACCGCCGAAAGGGCTGGAGCATCTCGAAGACCTGCCGCAACGCGTGGAAGTCATCGATCCGAAAGTGAATGTGGTGAAAGCCTTTATCGAGCAGCACGTCGCCGCTTAGTTGGTCACTTAATTCGCCGCGAGGTAGGCGTCAGCCGTCAACAGATCGTCGTACTCGGCAGTGTTGCTCGGCTGGATTTTGAACAACCAGGCGGTATAAGCGTCTTCGTTGATTGTTTCCGGCGCGTCGGCTGCGGCCTCGTTAACAGCGATGACTTTACCGCTCATGGGCGCAAAAACGTCCGAGGCAGTCTTCACCGATTCGACCACAGCCACCTGTTGGTTGGCCTGAACGTTGCTGCCCATTTCGGGCAATTGCACGAATACCAGATCGCCCAGCGTTTCCTGGGCAAAATCGGTGATCCCTACGGTGATGGTGCCGTCGGCTTCGGGTAAGGCCCACTGGTGCTCGGCAGAGTACTTGCGGTCGTTGGGTGCGTGAGACATCCGTATTTCCTTCGTGGTTCTTTCGTTTAAGCGGAGAGATCTTTGAAGCGCATCGACAGATCGATGGCGCGGATATCCTTGGTCAGACCGCCGATGGAGATGCGGTCGACACCGGTCTCGGCGATGGCTCGCACCGTATCGAGGCTAACCCCACCCGACGCCTCGAGTTTGGCGTGTACTCCCGTTGTGGCGGCCCAGGTATCGCGATGGGCCACGCCCTCGCGCATCATGGCCAGATCAAAGTTGTCGAGCAGCAGAAAAACAGCGCCAGCAGCCAGCGCCTCATCCAGTTCAGCAATCGATTCCACTTCCACCTGAATGAAGCGGCATCGATCGACGTGTTGTAGGGCGACGGCCTGTGCCGCTTTAACGGCGGGCGTGATACCACCGGCAGCCAGGATGTGGTTTTCTTTGATCAGAATCGCATCCCAAAGAGCAAGACGGTGATTACCGCCGCCGCCAACGCGCACCGCGTATTTCTGCGCGAAGCGCAAGCCGGGAATCGTCTTGCGGGTATCGACGATCTGCGCTTGCGTGCCGGCGATCGTGGCCACAAAAGTGGCCGCGCGGGTGGCGACACCCGATAAGAGTTGTAGGAAGTTCAACGCGGCACGTTCGCCGGAGAGGAGCGCGCGTGATGACCCCTGCAGTTCGCAGAGCAGGGTATCCGGACCGACATGATCCCCTTCATTGACGTGCCAGGTAATTTTGATCGTCGGGTCGATCTCGGCGAAGCAGCGATTGAACCAGTCAATACCGCAGACGACGGCCGGCTCGCGCACGATGACCGTGGCGATGCTGTGGTTGCTGGCAGGTACCAGTTCAGCAGTGAGGTCGCCGGCACCGATATCTTCGCTGAGTGCAGCGGTGACGTTGCGGGCGATTTCGGCGTCCAGATCCAGGGGAAAATCTAAGCGAGTACGCATGAGATTAGATCAGCGAGTTAAGAAGCGAGCGGGCCGCGAGAATGACTTCGCTGGCGGTGAGGCCATACGGGCCATCCCCCGATTCCACACAGACATCGGCGGCCGCGCCGTGCAACCAGACGGCCGCGCAAAGCGCTTGTGCCGGTGCCATGCCCTGGGCGAGCAAGCCCGTGGTGATACCGGTGAGGACATCGCCCATACCGGCGCTGGCCATGCCGGGGTTGCCGGTGGTATTGATCCACCACTGGCCGTTGGGTGTGGCGATGACGCTGCCGCAGCCTTTGAGCACAACGGTGGCGTTGTAGCGCGTAGCAATCTGTTGCGCGGCGCTGATGCGGTCGGCTTCGATGGTCGCAACATCAGTTTCAAGGAGTGTCGCCGCTTCACCCGGGTGCGGCGTCAGCAGGGTGGGCTCGGCGCGGTTGGCGACTTGTTCTGCCATTGTCGGTAGCAGGGTGAGCGCATCGGCATCGAGGACCAGCGGGCCGGCAAAATCCAATGCACTGGTCAGTACCGCACGTGACACATCGGAACGACCCAAGCCGGGACCGACGCCGAGCGCGGTCAACGGCGCGTCGCGCAAACTGGCCGGGTCACGGAACATGATTTCGGGTTGCAGCGGATCCACGGTCGGTGCGCCTGATTGAACGTTACCGAGCGCGGCTGCGTAAACGCGACCGGCACCCGTATGCAGGGTGCTTCGCGCAGCGAGTAGTAGCGCTCCCGTCATTGAGGGGGCGCCACCCAGGACACCAGCACTGCCAGCATCGCCCTTGTGCGCGTTGAGACCGCGTTGCGGCACATCATCGGCCCAGAGTTCGGGACCATTCACCGCGCCAACATCGGCGGGATCGGCCGCGTCCATCAGCGTGGGCGCAATATCCAGGTCACAAATTTCAACCGCCCCGCAGTGATCCGGGCCATCGCCAGTGAGTAGCCCCGGTTTGTCGGCAATAAACGTCAGGGTATGCGTGGCCGTAATGCAGACGGGCTGGGCGACGCCGGTATCCCCATGCAGGCCGGAAGGAATATCGAGCGCCAGTAACGGCATGTTATCGAGCAGACTCAGCGTGTTGGCGGCTTCTATCCAAGCAGCATAGGGTTCGCCGATCGGTTGATTGAGACCAATGCCGAATAGCCCATCGACGATGAGACTGAAGCGGTAATCGGTGGCCGCAGGAATATCGGTATGCAGCATCCCGCCGGCTTTGGCAAAGACGGTATGCGCCGCTTGCGCATCCGCCGGTGTTTTGTTGCTCGCCGGCAAGCCCACACAGCAGCAGGCATAGCCAAGTCGCATGAGTTCGGTCGCGCAGACCAGCGCGTCTCCCCCGTTATTGCCGGGGCCCACCAGAATCAGGATCGGATCCGGGCGATCACCTGTCAACTCGCGCACCCATTCGGCCGCAGCAGCACCCGCGCGTTGCATCAGGCCCGGCTGCGGGTTTGCCGCCAAGGCGGCGGCCTCGACGGCGCGAATGCCTCGCACCGTCAACAAGGGTGCATCGGTGGGGATCAGGGTGCGTGCAGCGTCTAGGGGCATGGATCAGTTCCACAGGGTCGGCGCGGGTGTGCCAACCATTGTTAAAGGAACATTTTATCGCGATGCCGGGCGGGCAAACCGTTTTGCGAGCCGGATTGTGGCGGCATGGATCTCCACCGTGTCTTCAATCGGACGGGCGTAACCACCGGCCATGGCTAAGACGACGGGGATGTCACGTTCGCGAAAGGTGGTTAGCACCCGGCGGTCGCGGGTCAGCAGTCCCTGTGCGGTGAGCGACAGTCGGCCAAGCCGGTCGCCCACGTAGGGGTCGGCCCCGGCCAGATAGATACAGAGATCGAACGCGCCGGCGGCCATCACCTGTGCCAGGGCATCATCCAACGCCTGCAGATAGGTCTCGTCACCCGTGCCGTCCGGCAGCTCGATATCTAGGTGGCTCCGTGCCTTTTCGAAGGGAAAGTTGCGGGCGCCATGCAGTGAGCAGGTGTAGACATCTTGGTCATTGCCCAGGATATCGGCGGTGCCGTTTCCCTGGTGCACATCGCAGTCGATGATCGCCACGCGTTGGACTTGTCCGGCCGCTTGTAAGGCACGCGTGGTGACCGCCGCGTCATTAAACACGCAGAAACCCTCACCCCGATCATAATGCGCATGGTGTGTTCCGCCCGCCAGATTGGCGGCGACCCCATCACGCAGGGCGGCCTGTGCGGCCGCCAGCGTTGCACCGGCCGAGCGCCGCGAGCGTTCGACCATAGCGGGGGTCCAGGGAAAGCCGATAGTACGCTGTTCGTCTGCCGACAGCAGGCCCTGGCTAACCCGTTGAATATATAGGGGGCAATGGGCCAGGGCCAAGGTGGCGTCATCGACCGCAGGGGGTAAATGCAGCATCTCCGGGCTGAAATCGCCGCTGGCCAGTAGCGCCGAGCGCAGCAGCGCGTACTTCTCCATGGGGAAGCGATGGCCTGGCGGCAATGGCAGTACGAAGGTGTCCGAATAATAGAGTTCCACGGGCAGGATTTGACCACGGAAAAGCCATTTTGGCGGCTGCCGGAGCGTATAATTCCCCCTTCGTTTCTGTCATTTTCCGGCGCCTTGCCGCCGGGTTTCCGGGTTCCGCTCATGTCGTCTGTGATTGCCTTGCGTGGCGCTGCCGCGCTTTCCGAATTCCGTACCCAACGTCTGCTGGAGCGCCTGAAAACCGCCTGGCCGGCAATCACCGGGATCGAGAGCGAACACCTCTATCTGGTCGAACTGTCGGCGCCGCTCGATGCAGCCGAAACGGTGCGTCTCAATGCGGTTCTTGAAGCCACCGATACGGCCGGGGATGTGGCCGGTGCATTCATCGTCGCACCGCGACTGGGCACGATTTCTCCGTGGTCATCGAAGGCCACCGATATTTTGCGTCACTGCGGCCTGGGCAATGTGGTGCGCGTCGAACGCGTGACCCGTTTCGTACCGGTCGGCGGCAAGAAAACCCCGTCTGCCGAGGCGCGTGCCGCTATGGCCGCGCTCTTGCACGATCGGATGATTGAAACGGTGCTCGATAACGTTGCCGCTGCCTATGCACTCTTCGACCATGTGGCGCCGCGACCACTGGCGACCGTCGATATTCTGTCGGGCGGTCGTCCGGCACTGGATGCCGCCAACCGTGACATGGGTCTGGCATTGTCGGATGACGAAGTCGAATACCTCATGCATATCTTCACCGACGTCGGCCGTAACCCGACCGATGTGGAGCTGATGATGTTCGCTCAGGCTAACTCCGAGCACTGCCGCCACAAGATCTTTAACGCCGACTGGATCATCGATGGCGTGGCCGAAGCCAAATCACTATTCGGCATGATTCGCGACACGCATAACAAAACACCTCAAGGCACCATCGTCGCCTACTCGGATAACGCCGCCATCATGGAAGGCGCCGAGGTTGAGCGTTTTTATCCGCGTGCCGATGGGTCCTATAGTTTTAGTAACGAACTGACGCACTATCTGGCCAAGGTGGAAACGCATAACCACCCGACGGCGATTTCGCCGTTTCCCGGGGCGGCCACCGGTTCGGGCGGCGAGATCCGTGACGAAGGCGCTACGGGTAAAGGTTCCAAGCCCAAGGCCGGCCTCTGCGGTTTCACCGTCTCCAACCTGAACCTGCCTGATGCCAAGCAGCCGTGGGAACGCCCGGCGAGCAAGCCCGATCGTATCGCCAGTGCGCTCGACATCATGATCGAAGGCCCGATCGGTGCCGCAGCCTTCAACAACGAATTCGGCCGCCCGAATCTGGCAGGGTACTTCCGAACCTACGAACAACCGGTCGGCGACCTCGTGCGCGGCTATCACAAGCCAATCATGATCGCCGGTGGTGTGGGTTCCATCCAGGCGGAGCAATCGTTTAAACAGGAAACCTTTGAACCGGGGACGCTGTTTGTGCAACTCGGTGGCCCGGGCATGCTCATTGGCCTGGGCGGCGGCGCTGCCTCGTCGATGGCATCGGGCAGCAACCAGGCCGATCTGGACTTTGCCTCAGTCCAACGGGGCAACCCCGAAATCGAGCGTCGCGCGCAGGAAGTCATCGACCGTTGCTGGCAGATGGGTGCGAACAACCCGATTCTCTCGGTGCATGACGTTGGTGCCGGTGGCTTGTCGAACGCCATGCCGGAACTCGCGCATTCGGGGGGTGTTGGCGCCCGCTTCGAACTGCGGGCGATCCAGAGCGAAGATCCGGGCATGAGTCCTGCCGAACTCTGGTGTAACGAAGCGCAGGAACGTTACGTTCTGGCGATCGCGCCGAAAGATCTGGAGCGCTTCGCCGCTCTGTGCGAACGCGAACGTTGCCCGTTTGCCGTGGTGGGTACGGCGACGGCCGAAGGGCAGCTTATCGTCAGCGATTCGTTGTTCAACAATCACGCCGTCGATATGTCGATGCAGGCACTGCTCGGCAAGCCGCCACGCATGACGCGTGATGTGACGCATGAAGCCGAAGAATCCGTTACGTTGGATATTGACGCTATTGACCTCAAGGACGCCGCGTATCGCGTGCTGCGTCTGCCGACCGTGGCGGATAAATCCTTCCTCATCACCATCGGTGACCGTAGTGTCGGCGGGTTAACCGCGCGCGACCAGATGGTCGGTCCCTGGCAGGTACCGGTGGCCGACGTGGCCGTCACGGCGATGGGTTACAACACACGCCTGGGTGAAGCCTTCGCAATGGGCGAGCGCACGCCGGTCGCAGTACTCGATGCGCCGGCCTCGGGTCGTATGGCCGTGGGCGAAGCCTTAACCAATCTGGCGGCAGCGCGTGTCGCGACCATGGCCGACATCAAACTCTCGGCTAACTGGATGGCGGCTGCCGGTGCGCCAGGTGAAGACGCGCGTCTGTTCGATACCGTGAAAGCGGTGTCAGATCTTTGTCAGGCGCTGGATATTGCGATTCCGGTCGGTAAAGATTCGCTCTCGATGCGCACGCGTTGGGACGAGAACGGCAAGACTGAAGAGGTGGTCTCCCCGCTGTCGCTGATCGTGACGGCATTTGCTCGCGTCCCCGATATTGCTCTGACGCTCACCCCAGTGCTTGACCGTGATGTGGCCGACAGTGAACTCATTCTGGTTGACCTGGGTAATGGCAAAAACCGTCTCGGTGGCTCAGCGCTGGCTCAGGTATTTGGTGCCACGGGCGACGACGCGCCCGACGTCGATGACCCGCAGCAACTCAAGGCCTTCTATGCCGCGATTCAGTCGCTGAATGAAGATGGCTTGTTATTGGCCTATCACGACCGCTCGGATGGCGGCCTGTTTGCGGCCGCTGCTGAAATGGCCTTCGCCTCGCGTTGTGGTGTCACCATCAACGCCGATATCCTCTGTGTCGATCCGATGGATCAGGATGTCGATTACGACAAGAAGCCGGGCATTCTGCAAGGCCGTCGTAACGAGCGCCTCTTGCGCGTATTGTTCAGCGAAGAACTGGGCGCGCTGATTCAGGTTCGCCGTAGCGATCGTGAGGCGGTGATGGCGCGTCTGCGCACCCACGGCCTGTCTCGGTACTCCGAAGTGGTCGGCTATCCGAACCAAACGGACGAAATTCGCGTCTCGCACCTGGGCAAGACGGCCTTTGCCGAACCGCGCGTTGAGCTGCAACGCGCCTGGTCGGAAACGTCGTTCCGTATCCAGTCGCTGCGCGACAATCCGGCCTGTGCTCAGGCGGAGTACGACCGCATTCTGGATACCAGTGATCGCGGCCTATTTGCGGCCTTGTCGTTTGATCCATCCGAAAACATGGCTGCGCCCTTCATCGCCAGCGGCGCGCGGCCGCGTGTCGCCATTCTGCGTGAGCAGGGGGTGAACGGCCAGGTTGAAATGGCCGCCGCCTTCGATCGTGCCGGTTTCACGGCCGTCGACGTGCACATGAGTGATCTGCTCACGGGTCGCGTGACTCTGGCGCACTTTGCGGGTCTCGCCGCTTGTGGTGGGTTCTCTTACGGCGATGTGCTTGGTGCGGGTCAGGGCTGGGCGCGCACGATCCGTTTCAACGAGCGTCTGCGTGATGGTTTCGCCCAGTTCTTTAACCGCGCCGATACCTTTGCGCTGGGCGTCTGCAACGGCTGTCAGATGATGAGTACGCTGCAGGATCTGATTCCGGGGGCTGATCACTGGCCACGTTTTGTGCGTAACCTGAGCGAACAATTCGAAGCCCGTCTGGTGATGGCCGAAGTGCCGAACTCGCCATCAATCTTTATGGCGGGCATGCACGGCAGCAAGCTGCCGGTGATCGTCTCGCACGGCGAAGGTCGTGCGCAGTTCGCCAACACCGGTGATCTGGACAAGGCGCTGGTCGCACTGCGTTATATCGATAGCCAGGGCAATGCAACCGAGCGTTATCCGTTCAACCCGAACGGTTCGCCGCAAGGCGTGGCCGGTGTTACAACACCGGATGGCCGCTTTACGGTGATGATGCCGCATCCGGAACGGACGTTCCGCACCCTGCAGATGTCGTGGTTCCCGGGTAAGTTCGGCGAGATCTGGGGCGAAGATGGCCCGTGGTTACGCATGTTCCGCAACGCGCGCAAGTCGTTGGGTTAAACACGGACAGGCGTGACGCTAAAAAGAAAGGGAGGCCGAGGCCTCCCTTTTTTGTCGCTGTGAAGTTCGTCTTACTGGACCTTGGCGCTGGCGCGCATCTTCTGCAGGTCTTTTTGGAACTCTTGGTTGATGACGGCATCACGGAATTGCGCTTTGGCTTGTTCGAAGCTCGGCGGCGTAAACGGACGGCGGTCTTCCAGCTGGACGACAAACCAGACGTTGTCGGCGCTAATGGCCGGCGTGTATTTGCCTTTGCCCAGTTTCACAACAGCATCAGCCACCGGCTTCGGGAAGGCCGTGATCGGGTTCCAGCCGATATCACCACCATTTTCCTTGGCGTTCGGACCGACCGAGTATTGCTTGGCGACGCTTTCAAAGCTGTCACCGGAATCCAGCTTGGTGGTGACCTCTTTGGCGGTGGCCTGGCTCTGAACAATGATCAAACGGGTCTTGAATTCTTCTTTGCCCATGTTGGCCATGGTCTGATCGTACAGCTGCTTGAGCTGTGCATCGGACGGCACGTGCTTCTGGGCATAAGTGATCTGATAGGCGCGGATCAGCACGCCTTGATCGGCGAGGCGAATGGCTGTTTGCACATCCGGTTGCTTATCAAGCCCGGCCTTCTTGGCGGCTTGGACGATCAGCTCGCGATCAATCAGTTCCTCGCGTACCGCCTGACGGAGTTGTGCGTTGTCTTGCGCGCCTTGTGCCACTTTTTCCGAGACCAGTGCATCGGACAACGATTGTGGAATTGCGGTGCCGTTCACCGTGGCAACATTGCCAGCGGCAAAAGCGGGCAGAGCCGAAACGAGGGCGGCAGTGACCAGAGTGGTTGCCAGGGTGCTGGCGCGTAGCGCTTTGAATTTCATGTTTTATTCCGTGGTTAATGCGCGCCCGGTCGATTCGACAGACGCTAAGTTATCAGCATAAAGCGTGCAGGGATTCTTGGCTAGTCTTTTTGCAGATTCCAGGTTTGAAATCATCCAGAATCTTAAGCGTGCTCTAAGCCGGCAGGGCTTTCTTAAACGGGCGAACGATCACATTGCCGTAAACGCCAGCGGCGACGTAGGGGTCGGCGCCCGCCCAGGCTTTGGCGTCTTCCAGGCTGGGGAATTCGGCGATGATGGCGCTTCCGGTAAAGCCAGCCGGACCAGGATCCGGCGAGTCGACGGCCGGGAATGGGCCGGCAACCACAAGACGGCCCTCGGCTTGCAAGGCTTGCAGACGCGCCACGTGTTCCGGACGCGCCGCCAGCCGTTTTTCCAGTGAGTTTGGCGTATCTTCGCCAACGATCAGATAAAGCATGCCTAGTTTCCTTCCTTGGGGAGATGTCTGGACATATACATACCCTGTGCCAGTACGAAGAGCAGCATGAGCCCCATGCCACCGAAAACTTTAAAGGCGCCCCAAGCATCGTCATCCTCTTTTGATCCTGTTGGGAATAATACAAACGCAACGTAGAGGTTGAGTGCGCCCATCAAAAGAAAAAAAACTATCCACAAATTATTAAGTCGAGACCAGATGTGCGCAGGAAGATCTACTTGTGTTCCCAGCATGGAACTTACCAAATTTTTCTTCATGATTTGATTGGACACAAAAAAAACAATCGCAAAAAGCCAATAAAGTATCGTAGGTTTCCATTTGATAAATGTTTTGTCCTGGAGATAAATGGTTGCACCACCAAATACAAGGATCAAGCCAAAGCTGACCCATTGCATTGGATCAATCTTGCGTTTTGATATCCATGTCCACAGGATCATAGAAGTGGTAGCGATCATTGCTGTTATCGTTGCAACATAAATGTCCGAAAACTTAAGTGCTACAAAAAACAGCAAGAGAGGAACTAAATCAGTTAGGAATTTCATTGGAAAATTCTTGTTTTTTTATCTGGTATGTTGAGTATGCCGAAACAACCAAAAGCAGTGTCGGTATTCCGTACAGTTTGAAAATAATCCAAGAGTCAGTATCAAAGTATCGGGCAATTATCGCGTTTGCAACCGAGTAAATAATAAAACCTTTGATCGACGTGCGATAGATATTCTGCGCATTGTGTATGTGGTTAGGGAGTCCTCTCCAAAAAAAATTGTTGAACATAGACCAGTAGATTAGTCCAGAGAACAAAATGGCATCACAAAGAACAAGAAAGCTTGGATGGCTGAGGATTGCCGACTCTCCTCTTAGTTGAACAAACTCCACCAAGACAGCATAGATCCATGAAAAACCTGGGTTGACAATTATTAGCAGTAAGGTGAGTTGAAGAAAGATTCTAATTGTTCGCATTACGATTCTTCAGCTTTGGATGTGGGTGCCAGATCTGAATTCCCCAGATACGCATCAGGAAAAGCAAGGTGATCGGCAAAATACTCCGGCTCTATATGTGGATCAAAGGGCAGAATACCCAGGCACGGGGCATCGATGCGTTGACGCAGCGTGTCGATATTGTCCGCTTGTGCCAGGAAGGCTGGATCGACCAGATTGCCGATCCAACCGGCCAGACGACAACCCTCGTGTTTGAGCGCTGCCAAGGTTAGTAGTGCGTGATTCAGACAGCCAAGCCGTAGGCCGACGACGAGAATGACGGGAATATCGAGTGCTCGGATGAGGTCAGGTTGTGACAGCGTGTCCGATAACGGTGCATATAAACCGCCGACGCCCTCGACCAGAATGAGGTCGGCGCGCGCGCTGGCGGTGTCGAAACTCGCCTTGATCGGTGGCAGCGTAATTTCGGTGCCGGCGTGGCGTGCGGCGATATGCGGTGATACCGGTTCGGAGAGCAACCACGGATTAATCGTGCGGGCGTCGAAGGCGACATTACTGGCGGCCATTAACCGGCGTACATCCTCATTCTCGCCATCCACCTCTGTGCCGGCAGCTACGGGTTTTAACCCCACGGCGTGCAAACCATCCTGCGTCGCACGCGCCAGCAAAGCGCAGGTGGCGTGGGTCTTTCCAATCTCGGTATCGGTCCCGGTGATGTAGTAAGCGTGCGTCATAACGTGTTGATTAGCCGCGCTGGCCATAGATCGTCAGCACATTGTAGGTGAGGGGGAGGCCGTGCGGAGTGCGCAGCGCTTCATAGGCGTCAATGAGGCGGCTACGCGCCGCACGATCGAGTGGCTCTTGTTGCGTCGAGGGCAGACGGTTGGCGCCCACGCCGCGAATCGAATGGCGTAAGGTGCTGAAATCGGTATGCCAGGTGGTCACGGGTTGGCATCGGGCGGCAATGTTCTGCATGCCACTATTTCGAAATGCATCGCGTATGGTCCTTTCAGATGGCATGGCGAGTAAGTGCGCGGCGGGAGAAAGCGCTGCCGTACTGAACGCTGTGGCCATTTCATGGAAAGTGCCATCCACCAGCGTGGTGAGCCACAGGCTTGCGCCCGGCTTCAAGACGCGTCTGGCCTCGTCAAGGGCATGGCTTATGTTGCACCATTGCCAGGCTAGGCTAGAGACATAGAGATCAATCGTTGCGTTGCCGAGCGGCAAGTGTTGCAGGTCGCTGTTGATGGCGAGCGCGTCGCTGGTGCGTGCGTGCGTCAACATCGCTTCGGCGAAGTCGACGCCCAACAGTGTGGCATCCGGATAGAGACGATGCAGTTGGTTCAAGCAGTAACCTGTACCGCAACCGGCGTCGAGGATGCGCCCGGTAAAGTTTGGCGGTAGCGCCGCACGGATCTCCTGAATGAACTGATCGGCCACCTGCTGTTGCAGACGGGCGCTGGCCTCGTAGACACTGGCTGCCCGATTAAAACTCTGGCGAACCGGGTGCGCAGTCATGCGTGCTGCTCAATGAAGCGGTGAAGCTGATCGGCAATCTGCCCGGCGTGCGTTAGCGGCAGTGCATGGCTTGCGCCTTCGATGGTTTCCAGCGGCGCGTGCGTCTGTTGGGCGAACCATGCCGCGGCCGCGATTGGCACGACGGCGTCTTGTGCGCCATGGATCAGCAAGGTGGGTGTCGCCCCCGTAGGCGGTTTGGTGCGCAGATCAAGGTGACGTAACAGTTGAAGCCCGATGTCGAGTCGGACTGGATCTGTGTCTGTCGCTTGAGCGAGTGTCTCGGTGAGTGCACGATCACGGCCAGCGGCGGCATCGCCGTGGCGGATCAGCATGGCGAAACGTTTGAGCAAGGCTGCCGGATTCTCAGCCAGCCGTTGGTCAAAATCATCGAGTAGCGATCGGGGTTGGCCGAGCGCCCAGCCCTCGCGATTCATGAAGCAGGGCGTGCTGGCAATTAGTGAGAGTGAGGCAAGATGTTTCGGCATGATGCTGTCAAAAGCCAGGGCCAATTCGCCTCCGAGCGACCAGCCGACAAGGTGCGCGCGTTCGGGGATCAGCTGCCTTAAGGTGGCGATGGTCTGGCGCAAGTCGCCGGAAGCGAGCGGGAGTTGGGGTACAAAAATTTGGTCACGATTGAATCCGTGATGCACCAGGGCATCAGCAACCGGTGTCCAGATGGCCGGGGTAAAACCCCAGCCGTGGAGCAGGATGACCTTGGCTGTCCGAGCGCTCATACAGCCTTTGACAGGGCATGCAAAAGCCCGGTGATGTGTGCCGGGGTATGGGCGGCCGAGAGCGAGATACGCAAACGGGCCGAACCAACCGGCACCGTTGGCGGTCGAATGGCCGGCACCCAGTAGCCCTGTTCCAGGAGACTGGCGGAAACTGCGAGTGTTTTGGCGTTGTCACCGATGACCAGTGCCTGGATACCGGTGCGCGAGGGCACCAGTTCAAACGGCAGGTTCAGCGCTGCGATGCCTGTGCGCAGCTGGTCAATATGCTGCTGTAATTGCGCGCGGCGTTCGTCTCCCTGCAAGATCTGCGCGAGGGATGCCATGAGCGCCCCGGCAATCATCGGACTGGCACCTGTGGTGTAGATATAGCTCCGGGCACGCTGGATGAGCCACTCGATCACATTCGCTTCGGCGGCTACAAAGGCTCCAGAGACCCCAGCAGCTTTGCCCAGGGTGCCGATCATGATCAATTGCGAGTGGGGTGCCAGGTCGGCATCGGCAATACTGCCGCGGCCCTCTGGGCCGAGCACGCCGAGGCCATGAGCATCATCAACGATGAGCCAGGCATCGTACTGTTCGGCAAGTGCCAGCAACGCCTGTAGCGGTGCTTCGTCACCATCCATGCTGAACACACTGTCGGTGACGATCAGTCGTGTGCCGCCCGGAGCAATGGGCGTGTTTTCCAGCTTGTGTCTGAGGTCTTCCAGATCAATGTGCTGATAACGCACATGCTGTGCGCGTGACAGCAACGCGCCGTCGATCAGCGACGCATGGTTCACTTTGTCGGCAAAAATCACATCATGGCGATCGGCCAGTGCGGTGAGCACACCGAGATTAGCCTGGAAGCCGGATGGAAAGAACAGCGCCGCCTCACGCTGGGCAAACTCGGCCAGACGTTGCTCGAGCGTCTCAAAGATGGCAAGGCGACCGCTCACCAGTTGCGAAGCACCGGCGCCGACACCCCATTGTTCAATGGCGTTGATGGCGCCTTGTTTCAGTGCCGGGTCATTTGCCAGGCCCAGGTAGTCGTTGCTGGCAAAAGCGATCAATCGGCGACCATCGAGCACCATTTCCGGGCCGCACGGATTGCCTGGTGTGCGCCGCATTCGCTTCAGAAAAGCGGCATCCAGTTGTGCGAGTTCGCGGTCAATATCGCTGGGGGTCATGGGGCTACGCGCTTGCGGCCAGGGTATCGTTGAGCGCGCCCAAAGCCTGGTCAGCCATCCAGTCGGCCTCTTCGGTATTCAGTACATAGGGCGGCATCAGATAAATCGTGTTACCCAGCGGGCGCATGAGCAAGCCACGTTGCAAGGCCTGGGCGTAGAAACGGCGATTGAAGTCTGGTAGATCGGTCTCGACATCCGCTGCCCATATCATGCCGCGATTACGGAAGTTTTTGATACGGGCGTGGCCAGCGATGGCACGCAGGCGTTGCGTCAGGTGCGCGCTGAGTTTGCGGTTGGCGGCCAGAACATCGTGGGCATCGAAGATATCAAGCGTGGCGAGCGCCGCACGGCAGGCCAGCGGGTTGCCGGTATAAGAGTGTGAGTGTAGAAACCCG
>JBDLTT010000055.1:0-14403 GCA_039805725.1 Pseudomonadota bacterium
AGCATTCTGGTCGCCGGCAAAATCACGGCTCACTGGCTGGTCTGCGGTCTACCGCTGGTGCTATTGGCGCCCGTGATTGGTCTACAGTTTGATCTGCCCACCGATGCAATTGGCGTATTGATGCTCTCGCTCCTGATCGGCACCCCCCTGCTCTCGCTCATCGGCGCCATTGGCGCTGCCCTCACGCTCGGGGCCCGCGGCAGCGCAATACTCGTGTCGTTACTGGTATTGCCACTCTATGTGCCCACCCTCATTTTTGGCGCTGGGGCGGTCGAATCGCATATCGCCGGCCTCGGTGCTGCGGGCCATCTGTACCTCTTGAGCGCCCTGCTCGTGCTGGCCGCCGCCTTTGCGCCCTGGGCGACCACTGCCGCGTTGCGCATCTCATTGGAATAAAATGGCGAGATGATCAACTGGTTCAAATTTAGCGCGCCCAGCACCTTTTACCCGCTAGCCGGAAAACTGATCCCGGTTTTCTGGCTACTGGCCGCCATGCTCGGCGCCGTCGGTCTGACTATCGGCTTTTTTGTCGCACCCACCGATGCGCAACAGGGCGAAGGCTACCGCATCATCTTCATCCATGTACCGGCGAGCTGGATGTCGATGTTCATCTACTGCGTCATGGCGTTCTGGGCGCTGATGGGACTGACCTTTCAAACGCGGCTCTCCGGCATGATGAGCAGTGCACTCGCTCCGACCGGTGCGCTTTTCGCTTTTCTGTCACTGTGGACCGGCGCCCTGTGGGGCAAACCGATGTGGGGCACCTGGTGGGTGTGGGACGCCCGCCTGACCTCTGAACTGATTCTGTTTTTTCTGTATCTCGGTTACATGGCACTGCAAGCCGCCATCGATGACCCGCGCCGTGCCGACCGTGCCGGCGCCGTGCTTTCGCTGGTGGGCGTGGTGAACGTGCCAATCATCTATTTCTCTGTCAAATGGTGGAATACCCTGCATCAGGGCGCATCGGTCTCACTCACCAAATCACCGAGTATGGCCAGCACCATGCTGTGGGGCATGCTGATTATGGCGCTGGCCTTCTGGGCTTACACGATTGCTGTGGCACTGATGCGCGCCCGTGCCATCATGCTGGAGCGTGAAGCTAATACCGAATGGGTCAAGCATCTGCCGGATGTGAAGGAGTTTGCATAATGCAATGGTCATCGCTGAGCGACTTCCTGGCTATGGGTGGCTATGGCTTTTATGTATGGGGTAGCTTCGGTATCTGCGCGCTAACCATGATTGCCGAGCCGCTCCTGGTGCGCCACCGCCGAAAGATGGCCGTCCGCGCCATTCAACAAAGTCAGGATTTTTGAGTTTTAGTGATGAAGCCACGACATAAACGATTTGCCCTCATCGTCGGGGCTCTGGCCGTTCTCGGCACGGCCGCCGCGCTGGTGCTGAGTGCTTTTGAGGAGAATCTGGTCTTTTTCTTTACCCCCTCCCAAGTGGTCTCGGGCGAAGCGCCAAAAAACCGTGCCTTTCGCATTGGTGGCATGGTCAAAGAAGGCAGCGTGCAGCGTGACGGCGTGAGCGTACGCTTTGTGGTGACCGATACCGCCAACGATGTGCCGGTGACCTTCACCGGCATCCTGCCCGACTTATTTCGTGAAGGTAAGGGCGTGGTTGCCCAGGGCAAGCTGGATGATGGCGGCAAAATCTTTAACGCCAGTGAAGTACTGGCCAAGCATGATGAGAACTATATGCCGCCGGAGGCCCAGCACGCACTGGATAAAGCCGCGATCGAAAAGACCAGCAAAACGCTGAAGTAAGTGCAACTCAGCCAATGGATAAGGGCGCTTCATTGAGCGCCCTTTGTTTTTTACTTCTGCCGTGCCTTTGCTTCGTCGATGTTCTGCTGGACGAACTTGGCTTCATCCGAACCCGGCGGGAAGGATTTCAAAACCTGTTCCCAGTAACGGATCGCCTTGGCGTTGTCGCCCTGGGCGAAAGCCAGACCCCCCGCGAGAAAGACCAACTGCGGATCCTTGCTACCCCGCTTCAGGGCGGCGTCGATCCAGGCCTGCGCCCGCTGGAGGTCGCCCGATGAGGCCAGCGCCTCGGCGTAAGCGGCAGTAAGTTGTGGATCCTGTTTCACCTGCGACAAGATGTGGTCGTAAGCTTTGACGGCATCGGCCGGACGGTTCAAGACCATGTAAGCGCGACCCAGCAACATCCAGCCCTGTGGGTCGTTGGGATTGGCATCCATCTTGGCCTGTAGGCGCGCCACCATTACTTCGGGATCCGGGCGCGGACGAAGGTTATCCGGATTCATCGCCTGCGGTGTGCCCACCTTGACGTAGACGCCAACGGCGCCCAAGGGAATGAGCGCCAACAATAGCCATAGCACCCAGTGGCCGCGTCTATTGGACTGATGGCTCTTGTGGTGCTCTACCGGCACATCCACCGCCGTTTCGTGTGGCACAATGTCTTCGCGACTTGGTGGCTGCTGGCTACGACGACGCAGGAAAATAATGAGCCCCAACAAACCACCCGTGAGCACCACGAACGGGCCAACCCACAGCAACAGGGTACTGGCCTTGAATGGGGGGTCGTAGAGCACATAATCGCCATAACGGGCGACGAGGAAGTCGATAATGTCTTTATCGGACTTACCGGCAAGAATGAGATGACGCACTTCACGACGCAAATCTTCGGCCAGGTCTGAACGCGAGCCGGCCAGCGATTCGTTCTGACAGACGAGACAGCGCAGATTCTCTGAGATGCTGATCAGCCGTTTTTCTACGACCGGATCCTGCGCCAAGGGTTGTGCTTCGCTCGCCGTCGTCAGCGGGCTTCCGACCAGCAAGGTCAGCGCCATCAGGGCATAGATCAGCTTCATGGCTGCGGCCCCTTCTGTAAGCTGATGAGCATTGGATCAATCACGCGCTGCACGACATCCGCCGTGAGTGGGCCGATGTGTTTGTAGCGGATCACGCCCGCCTGATCAATCACATAGGTTTCCGGGACACCATAAACCCCGTAATCAATACCGACGCGGCCATCGACGTCATACGCCGATAGGACGTAGGGATTGCCGTGCTGCTTGAGCCAGGCCAAAGCATCCGGGCGTTGATCTTTGTAGTCGAGTCCGATGAGTGGCACGTCACCATGCGTGCGCGCAAAGGCTACCAGCACCGGATGCTCCTCGCGACAGGACACGCACCACGAAGCCCAGACATTGAGTAGCCAGACGCGACCCTTCAGATCTTCCGGTGCGAACGTCTGTTTTGGGTCATGCAGTTGGGGCAGGTTAAACGTTGGCGCCGGTTTGCCGATTAGCGGCGAAGGGACATACGCCGGGTCTTTAGTAAGTCCACGCGCCAAGAAAAATACCAGCACGGCGAACAGCAACAGCGGGATGAGAAACCACGCCATGCGTTTCATGATGAAGCCCCTTGCTGGGCGGTTGACTCCGACTCGGCCGATTTACGCAGGCGATAGCGACGATCCAGCGCTGCCAGCAAGCCGCCCAGCGCCATGAAGCCACAGCCCGCCCATATCCAGCTAACAAAGGGCTTGTAGTACACGCGCACGGCCCAGGCATTTTTACCAGTGGCGTCTCCCATCGAGACATAGAGATCTCGTGTGAGGCTGCTGTCGATACCCACCTCGGTCATCGGCATGGTCGATGAGAAGTAAGTGCGTTTTTCCGTATGCAGCGTCCCGCTGATCTGCCCGGGCTTGTTGGCCGGGCCAAAAGTGACGTCACCCCGCATGGCATCATAATTAGGACCGCGCACGGCTTTGACGTCTTGCAGCGTCAGCTTGGTATCGTGAATGGTCACGGTGTCACCCGGCGACATGCTGACGTCGCGTTCAACCTGATAGCTGCTGACGAAGGTCACGCCGATCACAAAAACGGCCAGACCAAGATGGGCCAGTTGCATGCCCCAGAAGCCCAGGGGTGGCCAGCTGCTGCGGACTCGGGTCACCATCTGACCGACGACCGCGGCTAACACCCAGACCGCCAAACCCGTGCCAAGCGCCACCATCGGACTCCAGCGCCCCATGAGCATGGGCAGTACGACGGCCGATATGATCGCCAGAATACCTTCGATCTTGAGCGATCGAAAAATCGGCCAGAGGGCATCTTGCTTCCAGCGCGCAGCGGCGCCCAACGGCAGAAGCAGCAACAAGGGCAACATGATGGGTACGAAGACCGCGTTAAAGTATGGTGGCCCGACGGACAGTTTGCCAAGATTGAGCGCGTCAATCACCATGGGGTACACGGTACCGAGCAATACAGCCGCCGCACCGGCGAGTAACAGCACGTTGTTGATGAGCAGCAAGGTTTCGCGCGAAACCAACGCGAAGCTACCGCCCTGCCCGACCGCCGGCGCCCGCCAGGCGAAGAGTGCGAGCGAACCGCCGACCACGATAGCCAGAAAGACGAGAATGAAGACACCGCGCGTGGGGTCGGCGGCGAAGGCATGGACGGAGGTCAGCACGCCCGAACGGACAATGAAAGTACCGAGCAGCGACAATGAAAATGCCGAAATCGCCAAGAGCACGGTCCAGTTTTTGAAGCTGCCGCGCTTCTCGGAAACGGCCAGAGAGTGAATGAGCGCTGTGCCCACCAACCAGGGCATGAACGACGCATTCTCGACTGGATCCCAGAACCACCAGCCGCCCCAACCCAGTTCGTAATAAGCCCAGTTGGAGCCCAGCGCGATACCCAGGGTGAGGAAGATCCAGGCGGCCAATGTCCACGGCCGCGACCAGCGTGCCCAGGCAGCATCCAGCTGACCGGCCAACAGTGCCGCGATCGAAAACGCGAAGGCCACCGAGAAACCGACATAGCCCATATAGAGCATGGGCGGGTGATAGACGAGACCCGGATCCTGCAGCAAGGGGTTGAGATCGCGCCCTTCGGCCGCCGCCGGCATCAGACGATCGAACGGATTCGACGTAAAGAGAATGAAGAGGATAAAACCAAAGGCCACCCAACCCAGCACGCCAAGAACGCGTGCGACCATCTCGGTCGGCAATGAACGGGAGAAGATAGCAACTGCAGCCGCCCAGGCGGAAAGAATGCATACCCAGAGGAGCAACGAGCCTTCGTGCCCGCCCCAGACAGCGCCAAAGCGGTACTGGAGGGGCAGCTGCGAATTCGAATGCTGGGCGACGTAAACAACCGAGAAGTCGTTGACGACAAAACTGATGGACAGGCAGGTAAACGACGCCATCATCAGGACAAAACAGGTCAGCGCCAGCGGACGCGCCATACGACTCCATAGCGGGAATCCGCACTGCGGTCCTGCGAGACCGAGGATTCCCAGCGCCAGCGATATCATGAGCGCGAATGCCAGCGCCAACTGGCCAAGTTCGGGAATCATTCGTAGGCGTCCTTGATTGCTAAAAGATAGATGTTAAAGGGCCCGATGATGCGATGCAACCTGCTGCACAGGGTAAACTTGCATCTGATCCGTCCGGATACCGCGCCGGAGCGGCCGTTTTTCTTTATTGATGACCGAGAACTTCGATGGTCTGGGCTTTTCTGACTGATTCGCACTGGCTGTACCTGCTGATGCACCCGCTGTTTGTGGTGCTATTTACCTTACGCATTATCTGGATTCGCCGTCCCCCCGGCGTGGCGCTGGCCTGGATTCTGATCGTGACGATCGTGCCGCTGCTCGGATTGGTGCTCTATATTCTCATTGGCGAGCGGCCGACCGGTCGGGATCGCAAGCAACGGATCGAGAAGGCACTGCCGGTCTATCAGCATATGACGGCATTAATGGACGCACGTTATCCCGATACGGAGCGCGGCATTGCCCCCCAATTCCAGTCGATGGCGCGACTGGCTGAACATCATGGCGGCATGCCCACCGTTCCCGGCAACCGCATTACGCTCCACGCCGACACCCAGGAAGCGCTTCACGCGATGATGCAGGATATTCATCAGGCGAAACAGCGTTGCGATCTGGAATTCTATATCTGGAACCCCGGTGGCACCGCCGATCTGGTGGCAGAGGCACTGATTCATGCCGCGCAACGCGGTGTCGTGTGTCGGATATTGCTCGATGAGGTGGGCAGTGCCCCGTTCTGGAAAAGTCCGTGGCCGGCTCGCCTTCGTCATGCAGGCGTCCGCCTCACCAAGGGCTGTGCCATTCACCCCCTGAAGCTACAGTTTGGGCGGGCTGATCTGCGCTTACATCGCAAGATTGCAGCAATTGATGGCGCTATCGCCTGGACCGGCAGCATGAACATGGTGGACCCCGCATACTTCAAGCAGAATGCCGGCGTAGGGGAATGGATCGACGCCATGGCGCGCGTCGAGGGGCCGGCCGCCGAGTCGCTCACCACCGTTTTTGAGGGCGACTGGGCCGTGGAAAGCAATAATATTCCAGGCTTCAAGCATTACCTCGACCAGATGCATCTGACGCCGCCCAAGGCATACGCCGACGGCATCGTTGCCCAGACCGTGCCCTCAGGCCCGAGCTATAAATTCACCAATATGTCGCATGTATTACTGAATGCGATTCTCGAAGCGCAGCACGAAGTCGTCATGACAACGCCCTATTTCGTGCCGGATGATGCCATCTTTCAAGGATTGCAAACGGCCGCAGCGCGCGGCGTGGATGTCACCCTGATCGTGCCGCAACGCATCGATTCGGTGCTAGTGCGCTATGCCAGCCGGAGCTATATGGACGATCTGCTCAGTGCTGGCGTCAAGATCCAGCAGTTTACCGGCGGGCTACTTCATACCAAGAGCCTGGTCGTTGACAGCGCTTTCAGCCTCTTCGGTTCCGTCAATCTGGATATGCGCAGCCTGCGCCTGAACTATGAAATTACGCTCATGGTCTACGACAGCGGATTCAGCCAGCAATTACGCCAACTGCAAAATCAGTACCTGGCGCGTTCCACACCCATCGACCCCGTGATCCGCGCCAACCGCTCTCTGCGCGAACGGTTGCTGGAAAACGGCGCCCAACTTCTTTCGCCATTGCTTTAAGTTATGCTCAGCTACCGCCATGCCTTTCACGCCGGCAACCCTGCCGATGTGCTCAAGCACCTCGTCTGGATTCAGGTGCTGGACTACCTGTCGCGCAAAGACAAACCTTTCATGGTGGTCGATACGCACGCCGGTGCCGGGATGTATCTGCTGGACAGCACCATGGCCAAAAAAACCGGCGAATGGGAAAGCGGCATTGGCCGGCTCTGGCTCCTGCCAATTGAGCGTTTACCTGAAGCCGTAGCACGCTATCGTTCAGTCATCGCCGATGCGAACAACGGCACTGCTCTGACCCAGTATCCGGGGTCGCCCTGGATCTCTGGCTACTGTACACGCCAGGCCGACCCGCTACGATTTTTTGAATTGCACCCCAGCGACGCACCGTTGTTGGCGCAAACACTGCGCTTCGCGCAAAAACGGACGCAGATCAACCAGGCCGATGGCCTCACCGGATTAAAAGCACTAATGCCGCCCGCCGCGCGCCGTGCTGCCGTGCTAATCGACCCTGCGTATGAAGACAAAACGGATTACGGCAAGGTGATTAATACCCTGCGCGATGCATTGCAGCGTTTTGCCACTGGAACTTATGTACTTTGGTACCCGCTGCTGGCGCGACGAGAAGCCGTCGAGTTACCGGAACGCTTGTTAAAGCTCGGCGCTGGAAACTGGCTTCACGTGACACTAAGCACGCAGCCGCCAGCTACTGATGGGCTGGGCATGACCGGTAGCGGCCTTTTCGTGATCAACCCCCCGTGGACATTACCCGCGATGCTGGAAGACACCTTGCCTTGGTTGGCTGAGCAACTGGGCGCAGACGGTCACGGGTCGTATACACTAGACTGGCAGATTCAATAATTCTTTACCGCTGAGGTTTGTATGAGCGACGCACTTCTCTTTACCCCGATCCAGGTTGGCAAAACCCGTTTAAATAACCGTATCGTGATGGCCCCGATGACCCGCTCTCGTGCCGGCGCAGGTGATGTGGCGACGGCATTGAACGCCACCTACTATGCCCAACGTGCCACAGCGGGTCTGATCATCAGTGAAGCCTCGCAGGTATCGCAGCAAGGCCAGGGCTATGCTTGGACGCCGGGTATCTATACGGATGAGCAGGTTGCCGGTTGGAAAACTGTTGTCGATGCCGTGCACGCCAAAGGGGGTCACATGGCGCTACAGCTGTGGCATGTGGGTCGGATCTCGCACCCCTTGCTGCAACCGAATGGCGCTGACCCCGTTGCGCCTTCCGCGATTCAGGCGAAGGGCCAATGTTTTGTGATTCAGCCAGACGGCACACCGGCCAATGTGCCGACCGCCATGCCGCGCGCACTGGAAACCAAAGAACTTGCCGGGATTGTCGATGACTATGTCCGTGGCGCCCGGAATGCCATGGCTGCAGGCTTTGATTTTGTCGAAGTCCATGCCGCAAACGGCTACCTGCTCAATCAGTTTTTGTCGCCCAACAGCAACCAGCGCACCGATGCCTACGGCGGCAGCCTAGAAAACCGTGCCCGCTTCGTGCTGGAAGTGATCGACGCCATCGTATCAGCCGTTGGCGCCGATAAGGTCGGTGTGCGCTTGTCGCCCCAGGGCGTGTTTAACGACATCGATGATCCCGAGTCGACGGCCATGGCGCTGTATCTGGCCAAGGCGTTCACGCTACGCAATCTGGCCTTCCTGCATATTGCCGAGCCAGACTGGGCCGGCGGTGAGCCGCTGTCGCAGGCGTTCCGTCTGCAACTACGCGAGGCGTTCGGCGGCACTTTGATCACCTGTGGTGGCTATAACGCGACAACGGCCGAGGCCCTACTCGGCGCCAATCTGGTCGATATGGTGGCCTTTGGCCGACCCTTTATCGCCAACCCGGATCTGGTGCGCCGTCTGCGCGAAAACGCGCCACTGAACGAACCGGACCCGAACACCTTTTATGGTGGCGCCGAAGCGGGTTATACCGACTACCCGGCGCTGGCATAAATTAACGCGGTCAGCGACCAGATGTTTTAGCCTCGAGCGCCTCCCAGCGCTCGAGCACTTCCAGTAAAGCCTCTTCGATTTCGGCCAAACGCGTGGCCATGGTTTGCGCCGCTGCGGGGTCAGACGCATAGGTCGCCGGATCATTCACCTTCTCGATCAATGCGGCCTGCTCGGTTTCGAGCGCTTCAATGCGTTCGGGCAAGGCATTCAGTTCCTGCTGTTCTTTATAACTGAGTTTGGTGGCACGACTGCCGCTGGCCGGTGCGGTGGTCGGTTGCTGAACCGCCTGCGACATAGGCTTTGGCGCCGTCTTTGCGGCGGGGGCTTTCTGTTGATTCGCGTGCCAGGCAGCCCAGTCGCTATACCCACCGATAAACTCACGCCACTGCCCTTCGCCCTCGGCAGCAATGACCTGTGTCACCACGTTATCAAGAAAGCTCCGGTCATGGCTAACCAGCAAGATCGTTCCCGGATAGTCTTGCAGCAGACTCTCGAGCAGCTCCAGCGTATCGATATCCAGGTCGTTAGTCGGTTCGTCGAGCACGAGAATATTGGCGGGACGCGCGAACAATCGGGCTAATAACAAGCGGTTGCGTTCACCACCCGACAGCGATTTAACCGGCGAGCGCGCCCGTTGGGGCGAGAACAGAAAGTCGCTCAGATAGGTCATCACGTGCGTACGGTGTCCGCCAACGTCGACATAATCCGAGCCCGGCGAAATGACTTCATGCAGCGGTGCTTCCGGATCCAATGCCGACCGAAACTGGTCGAAGTAAGCCACCTGCTGTTTGGTACCGCGCCGTACCGTACCGCTATCGGGCTCGATCTCGCCCAGAATCAGACGCAGCATGGTGGTCTTGCCGGCGCCATTGGGGCCGATCAGGCCGACGCGATCGCCACGCATAATCCGGCCGCTGAAGTCGTCGATAATCTTGCGGCCATCGTAGGATTTCGACACATTGATCAACTCGGCCACCAGGGCGCCGGACGTTTCACCCGCATCGACGCGCATGCTGACCTGTCCCTGCTGGTTGCGACGCGCCGCGCGATCGGCCCGCAGTTGATCCAGCCGTTGCACCCGGAACTGGGCACGTGTCCGTCTGGCTTCGACGCCTTTGCGAATCCAGACTTCCTCCTGCGCCAGTAATTTGTCGGCACGCGCCTGTTCCAGCGCCTCTTCATGCAGGCGCTGGGCTTTTCGTTCCTGGTATTTGCTAAACGAGCCGGGGTAGTTGCTCAGATGGCCACGATCAAGTTCCACAATGCGCGTCGCCAGGCGATCAAGAAAGCGTCGATCGTGCGTAATAAACAATAAGGCTACGTTACGCACCAGCAGCAGATTTTCCAACCAGTCGATGGCGGCGATATCCAGGTGGTTTGTGGGCTCATCGAGCAACAACACATCGGGTTCAAAAACCAGACCGCGCGCCAAGGCTACGCGTTTTTTCTGACCACCGGAGAGATCGTCGATGCAGGCATCGGGATTCAGATGAAATTCGGCGATCACCCGCTCGGCAAGGGCGTTCTGCTGCCAGGCATCGCTGGCCTCGAGTTCGTGCTGAATACGCGCGAGCTCATCCAGCGCCGCAGGGCGTTCTGCCTCGGCAATATCTGCCAGACGATGCGACAAATCATGATAGGACTTGAGCAATCGAGACTGCGCGCCCAGGCCACTGACCACCACATCGAAAACGCTCGCCCCCGGCTCGAACTCGGGCTCTTGAGCAACATAGGTGACCCGAAGATCCGGCGCCTTCCAGATCGTGCCATCGTCCAGTGGACGCAAACCCGCGACCGCCGCGAGCAATGACGATTTACCCGTACCATTACGGCCGATCAGCGCTACGCGTTCACCTGCATCGATCTGGAATTCCACATGATCCAACAAGGGCACATCGCCATAGGCGAGACAACCATTGCTGATCGACAGTAACGGCATCGTAAATCAGTGCCCCGTCAGGCGGCGCAGATCGGCAACGACCTCGGCGCTATGTTCAGAAACGGATACATCGGTATATACCCGGGCAATGCGACCATCGGGGTCAATAATGTACGTATAACGGCGCGGAAATCCGGTGATACCCAGATTCATCCAGGCACCATACTGACGGGCAAAGGTGCCGCCAGTATCGGAGAGCAGTGGAAACGGCAGATGGAACTTGAGGGCAAAAGCCGCATTGTCAGCGGGCTTATCAGCACTGATGCCGACCAGCACCACCCCCATTTCTTGAAAGCTATGCCAGTCATCGCGGAACTTGCACGATTGACGCGTACAGCCGGGCGTGTCGGCTTTAGGATAAAAATAAATCACCAGCCAACGGCCACGATAATCGGCCAGCTTGTGGTGGACACCGCGCGTGTCCCGTAGGTCGAAAGCCGGAGCGAGATCGCCGACGGCCGGCACAGCGCCCTCATTGGTTGATTTGTGAATCTGTGATCGCCAGTACCAGCAGGCTAGGCCAAGCATCACTAAAAACAGAATGTACTTCATGGGATACCCCCCTCATGACCACCGGTAACTGGCGTCCCCGAGTGGTATCGAACCACTAATCTTCCCAAAGGAGGCCATCGCTAATTATAATCCAGCGGCCACATCAGATTTATCCGGTGTGTCCTCGTAGCTCAGCTGGATAGAGCACTTCCCTCCTAAGGAAGGGGTCGGACGTTCGAATCGTCTCGAGGACGCCAACCTTAATCGGGATAAATCAGAACCTGAACGTTGCTGCAATCATTGGTCCACTCATATTGATGTATGAAGAGACTTGCTTGTTGCTGAGGCTGTAGTACAAGTTGTTATAGCCTAGAGAAATATCAACAACGTCAAATGCACAGCCTATCCCTAGTGCCTGTTGCGTTGTGAACTTGGCGACTGAGCTGGAACCACCCGCATCTAGTAAGGCCCGTAAACCACAAATAGGGGGTTACGGAGAATCTGAATTCGTCAGAAACCTCTGGTAGAGGCGCTTTTTGCTCTGCACATACGAGCCCTGCGTTCAGTAAAAGCGATAGCAGTAAGATCCACGCGGTTTTATGAATAGTCGTGAGTTTCATAAGACGCTGTTTTAAGCTTTGGCTACAAATTTTAGATATCCTTAAAATCTCAAGATAGCTATTAGTTACCCGCATTTATTCGGGCAACCCGTAGATTTTCTTCACGACTTGAAGTTGATAGTCAACCCGCGCCTTATGAAGATCCTTTACAGTACCTCGGCTGCCCTCATTAAACTCACGCATAACATCGTCACGCATGTTGTATCTTGGCCAGGTTTCCACGCCACCATAATTGGGGTTGCCTGTTCGAGCAAATGCGGTCCAACTCTTGGCAAGTTGTTCTGATATTGACTGATCTTCTTTGTTATTGGGGTCTGTCATGGGAAACCAGTAACTCGCCCAAGTCCCCCTTTCTTGCATATCTGCCAACGCCTGCTTTATATGCTTGCACTGATTGGTACCAGATTGAAGCTTCGATGGTGCAGGCAAGACAGAATTCAGGTCGCCAAACACATAGGGCAGCTCAAAGGTATGGCCAGCCCCAATCAACATCGGGCGAATATTCTTTGTGAGGTAGCTGTAGTTGTAGGCATATGCAGGGGCAGATTTATTTGCGCTATCCGCCAGTAATTTGACAGCCCCACGATACCAACCATCGGCCATTACCTCGGCTGTCAGCGCACACTTATCCTTAAAAGTTGCATAAAGCTTAGCAATGATTTGGGGGTCTTCACCCATCTCTTTGAGGTAAGCCTCAATAGGGGGCGCTGAGATCATAAAGTAGCTAGCGTCCCATGAGTTGGTGCCAATCATAAACGGCACTTTATGCTGTTTATCTGCGGCGAACAGCGGAATCGGGTTACCAACGATAATCTGGCCATCGATAAATGCGCCACCAAACTCGCCGTCCCTAAATTCGGTAGGCGTCATCAAGAGTTTTTCAGCGGGAAGCGCACGCAATTCAGCCAGGCTGTTTACGCCAAGAGACTTAATGAACTTGGCATCGATCTCTTCTTCAGGTGACATCCCGAATGTTTTTCGGGTTTGGTCACGAACAGGAAGCTGTTGGGCGCTCTGCGCGATTGCCTTATGAAACAACCCCTTGGATGCTGGCGATGTCATCAACCAGGTCACCGTGCGACCGCCAGCCGATTGCCCAAAAATCGTGACATTGTTGGGGTCACCGCCAAAAGCAGCAATATTGTCCCGCACCCACTTCAGCGAATGAATCTGGTCCATGGTGCCGTAATTTCCGACGGGTTCACCATTGCGCTGGGCTTCTTCTGCGAGTTCCTTGGGCGCAAAAAAACCTAATTTTCCAATTCGATAATCAACGGTAACAACAATAACGCCCTGCTTAATCAGACCGATCGGCTGATAGTAGGGTTCTGACGCCGAACCTTCGATGAGACCCCCGCCATGAAACCACACCATAACTGGTAGGTTTTTACCATCGGTCGGTGTATAAACATTGAGCTTTAGACAATCTTCACGGCCAGGCACTAATTCACTGTTTAACCCTTTAACCAACGGTTGTGGGCACGCCTGGCCGAGCTGACTGGCATCACGAATGCCTTCCCAATTCTTGGCTGGCTGCGGTGGCCTCCAGCGAAGATCGCCAATTGGCGCGGCAGCATAAGGGATATTCTTGAATGACCGCATTCCATTTGAGGAAACACCCTCAAGCTTGCCATTCGCAAGTTGAACGATTGGACGGCCTTCGCTGTAAACATCGGCAATCGCATGCAGTGTAAACGTAGCCGTTAGGAAAATAGCCACCAACAGCTCAATCGATTTTTTTATCATCACGTTCCACTCCAATACTGTGGTCATAATTCTCATCAAATTATGCCGGACAAATTCAATTGTGTATGTAATACAGGTCTCAGGCTCGGTAGAATAGTCCATAAAATCGTTGATCATATCCGTCGACTTCAGCACAAAAACCTATGATGAAAGCAAATCGCGCATGACCTATAGTGCTCTGTGGCAACGCTGGATCTGCCAATCAGGGAACTTTGCACGATTGGGCTTTGCAGCTTTTACATTGTTCTGGGCCATCTGCACATTCGCGGAAGAAAGCGGGTTAGCCACGGCCAAGATTCTACGAATCTCGGGGCCAATCTCTACCCAGGCATTGTCGAAGCTGAATGCAGAGCTCATGGGTTTTAGGAATAGCGATCCTCTACCGGCCGGCCTGATCGTTTTACTGAACAGTCCCGGGGGTGATGGCGACGTTGCTATGCAAATGGGTCGCCTACTTCGCAAACATCAGGCGCACATCTTCGTGACACATCAGTGCGACAGCGCCTGCGCCATACTTTTTATGGGCGGGGTCGTCAGAGCAGCATTAGCCGAGACGATTGGTGTTCATGCAGGTCGGCTCACGGTGATGAACAAAGATGGAAAAATTGTTCAGGAGGTCGATGCGAACCGTAACCTAGGCAATGCGTTTCAACTGGTAGCTTATAACCGGGACATCCGTC
>JBDLTT010000056.1:0-34415 GCA_039805725.1 Pseudomonadota bacterium
CAGCATTGGTGCTACCGTAATAGCCAATAGACATAGGCAGGTGACGCCCAGCACCGTAACGCTCAGCCTTGGGAAACCAGAGAACAGATAACGGAGCCGTAGCTGGGAATGGCGCAACGCCAATACGAAGCCAATGGTGGTTGAGACCACCATGGTGAAGATGATTGCTCGAACATCTTCTAACGACCGGCCGCTCTCATACAACTGCACGTAGCACACCGTGAGGATGGTCCCAACGACCAGGCCCAACAACGTGTGCGATACCAGCTGCGCCCCACTGAGTAACGGCTCTGTGGAACTGCGCGGTGGTTTGGACATTTCCTGATTTGTGCCCCGCTCCGCTTCGAAAACCAGCGAACAGGTGGGGTCAAACACCAGCTCCAGAAACGCAATGTGTATCGGCAAAAGCAGCAGCGGCAATCCCAGTAGAACCGGCATGATCGACAAACAGATGACAGGAATATGAATCGTCAGCGTGTAAAGCAACGCTTGGCGTAAGTTACTAAAAATCCGTCGGCCTAGAGCGATGGCGGTCACGATGGAGGCGAAATCATCTTCCAGCAATACCAGCGAAGCCGCCTCACGGGCAACATCGGTACCGCGCTTCCCCATGGCGATCCCGATATGCGCAGCCTTCAGTGCGGGCGCATCGTTGACGCCATCGCCGGTCATAGCGACGATGGCGCCCTCGCGCTTTAGGGTTTCAACAATCTGCAGCTTGCGCTCCGGCGTGATGCGCGCATGAACGTCTTCAGGCACAATCCCGACCTTGCGCGCAATGGCGGCGGCCGTTCTGGGGTGGTCTCCCGTAATCATGACCACACGAATGCCGGCGCGCTGACAGGCGGCCACGGCAGCGGGTACGTCTTTCCGGACAGGATCTTCCAAACCAACCAGACCAATGAATTCAAACTCGAAATCGTGCTGTATCTCTGGCCAGTCGCTATCGATGGGATACGTGCCTTTGGCGACGCCGAGCACACGCAAGCCCTGCGCCGCCAACACCATGGCGTCGGTTTCAACCTCCCGCCGGCGCGCCTCTGGCAAATGACACAGATCAATCATAGCTTCCGGCGCACCCTTGGAGGCAATCACCCGATGTGGCAATGTCGATCCATGCCAACCATGAGACATGGCCATGAGTTCGGCGCTCAGTTCATACTCACGCGCCAGTTGCCAACCTTCCCCCGGATGGGTGGCTTCGCTGAGATGCCGCCGCGCAAAGTCGTGCAAGGCCACTTCCATAGGATCATGCGGCTCGATCTCGCTACCTAGCACCGTAAAACGCACGAGTTCGGCGTAGGCCTCCGGCAACACCGTCAACCCCTCGGTCAGCAGCGTGACACCATCGACGGCGAGTGCTGCCACTTTCATGCGGTTCTCGGTCAGCGTGCCGGTTTTATCGACGCACAATACCGTGGTTTTGCCGAGCGTCTCGATGGCATTCAGATTGCGTGTCAGCACCTTGTGCTGCGCGATGCGGCGCGCCCCCAGGGCAAAGAACACAATCATGATGACCGGAAATTCCTGCGGCAACGCCGCCATAGCCAAGGTGATGCCCGACAAGACACCTTCTAGCCAAGAACCCGTACTCAATCCGTAAATCAATGCCAGCGCCACGCAGAGCATGAGCGCCAATACGGCAAGGCGCATGGTGAGTCGTTTCACCTGCTGATGAAGCGGTGACGCTTCCGGATCGATTTCTTTTAGCGCCTTGCCGATGCTGCCCAGGCGCGTGGATAACCCCGTGGCGATGACCTCGGCCACGCCCTGCCCGCGCACGATCATCGTGCCGGCATAGACCAGCGCCTCGGTCGATAACTTCGGCACACTGACCGACTCACCCGTCAGCATGGATTCATCAGCCGATAGTTCGTGAAACTCCAGAACCCGCGCGTCAGCCGGCACTCGATCGCCCTCCGTCAGGAGCAGGATATCGCCGATGACGACATCGCATCCGGGAATACGGGTTTCGACGCCATCGCGAATGACCAGCGCCCGCGGACTCGAGAGATCACGCAAAGCCTCGAGTGCGCGCTCGGTGCGCTGCTCCTGGGCGATGGTGACGACGATGATGATGCCGACAAAACCTACTAACACCAGCGCGTCATGGACATCGCCCATAAGGAGATAGAGAACACCCGCCGTCATAAGCAGCAGGAACATGGGCTCGGTCGCCACTTCCGCGCAGATTTTGAGCAGCCCACGCGTTTGTTCCAGCGACAGCTCGTTCGGGCCATCCTGTTGCAGACGGCGATGTGCTTCCTTTATCGAAAGTCCTGTCGGCAGTATTTTTTGAGTCATTACTGATTACTATCCCACAAAAAAAGAAACCCGGCCGGAGCCGGGTTTCTTGTAGTGACTGCGTCGACGAACCGATTACAGCAGCCCCTTGAGGAGCTTGGCCATTTCAGACGGGTTACGCGTCACCGTGAAGCCGCACTCTTCCATCACGGCGAGTTTGGCATCGGCGGTATCTGCACCACCCGAAATCAGGGCACCGGCGTGACCCATGCGCTTACCCGGCGGGGCAGTAACACCCGCGATGAAGCCAACGACCGGCTTCTTCATGTTGTCTTTGCACCAACGGGCGGCTTCGGCTTCGTCCGGACCACCGATTTCACCGATCATGATGACGGCGTCGGTATCAGGATCGTCATTGAACATCTTCATGATGTCGATGTGCTTCAGGCCATTGATGGGGTCACCACCAATACCGACCGCAGTCGACTGCCCCAGACCCAGTTCGGTCAGCTGACCGACGGCTTCGTAGGTCAGCGTGCCCGAGCGGGACACGACGCCGATACGACCCTTTTTGTGGATATGGCCCGGCATGATGCCGATCTTGATTTCATCCGGAGTGATGAGACCCGGGCAGTTCGGGCCAAGCAGCAGCGTCTTCTTGCCGCCCTTGGCTTCTTTTTCTTTCATCTTGTTGCGCAGGATCAGCATGTCGCGGACGGGAATACCTTCCGTGATACAGATGGCCAGATCCAGGTCGGCTTCAACGGCTTCCCAAATCGCCGCAGCAGCGCCCGGGGGCGGCACGTAGATCACCGAAACGGTAGCGCCGGTATCTTTAGCAGCTTCCTTAACGGTGCCGTAGATGGGCACATCGAGGATCTTCTCGCCGGCTTTCTTCGGGTTAACGCCAGCGACGAAACAATTCTTGCCGTTGGCGTATTCGATACACTTTTCGGTGTGGAACTGACCGGTCTTGCCGGTGATGCCCTGGGTGATGACTTTGGTGTCTTTGTTAATCAGGATAGACATTCAGTGCTCCTTACTTGACCGCAGCAACGATCTTGGTGGCGGCTTCGGCCATGGAATCGGCAGAGATAATCGGCAGGCCCGAATCCTTGAGGATTTGCTTGCCCAGATCTTCGTTGGTACCCTTCATGCGCACAACCAGCGGCACCGACAGATGGGTTTCCTTGGCGGCTGCGACCACGCCGGTGGCGATGGTGTCACAACGCATGATACCGCCGAAGATGTTGACCAGAATGCCCTTGACTTTCGGGTTCTTGAGCATGATCTTGAAGGCTTCGGTCACCTTCTCGGTCGTGGCACCGCCACCGACGTCGAGGAAGTTGGCCGGCTCGGCACCGAACAGCTTGATGGTGTCCATCGTGGCCATGGCAAGACCTGCGCCGTTGACCAGACAGCCGATGTTGCCGTCGAGCGAGATGTAGGCCAGATCGAACTTCGAGGCTTCGACTTCGTCGGCATCTTCTTCGTCCAGATCGCGGAAAGCCACGATCTCTTCCTGACGGTACAGCGAGTTCGAATCAAAGTTGAACTTGGCGTCCAGCGCCTTGATGTTGCCGTTACCTTCGAGGATCAGCGGGTTGATTTCGGCCAGCGACGCATCGGTTTCCATGTAGCAGGTGTAGAGCTTTTTGAAGGTATCCATGGCCTGGGCTTGCGAGCCCGCTGGAATACCAATGCCGTCGGCCAGGGTCTTGGCCTGCGCGTCGGTCATGCCGACCAGCGGGTTAATGAAGACCTTGATAATTTTTTCCGGGGTCTTATGGGCAACTTCTTCGATGTCCATACCGCCTTCAGACGAGGCCATCATGGCGACGCTCTGCGTGGCGCGATCGGTCAGGGCGGCAACATAATATTCGTGCTTGATGTCGGCGCCTTCTTCGATCAGCAGGTTACGAACCTTCTGACCTTCCGGGCCAGTCTGGTGCGTGATCAGCTGCATACCGAGAATGTCGTTGGCGTACTTACGCACTTCGTCGAGCGACTTGGCGACTTTAACGCCACCGCCCTTACCGCGACCACCTGCGTGAATCTGGGCTTTCACCACCCAAACGTTGCCACCGAGGGTTTCCGCTGCCTTCACAGCGTCATCGACGCTGGTGCAGTGGATACCGCGCGGAACACTGACGCCGAATTTCTTCAGGATTTGTTTGCCCTGATATTCGTGAATTTTCATGCGCTTTCCTTGCCTATTATGGTTACGAATATCGAACGGATAACTCCCCCACCCGCCCGATTGAGAACGTAGTAGCCGAACAATGACACACGCTTTCTGCCCGTTTGAGCCCAGCGTTATGACTCGATCGGATGCGTCGATTCTAGCACGCAGCCGACAAAGCGCGCGCCTTAAAATTCATAATTATGGGCTTCTGAAACGGCGATTTTGCCGCCGGTTTGACTAAAAAATGAGCAAATTTTCCGGTAAGTCAAACCGGACTATCGACTTCCAGATACCGCACCCGAATCCCGAACTGTTTGGCGATCGCTGCACCCAGCGCCTGAACCCCAAAACGCTCGGTCGCGTGGTGGCCGGCGGCCAGGTAGGCAACACCGGTTTCCCGCGCCAGATGCACCATGGGTTCGGAGACTTCCCCCGTGACGAAGGCATCGGCGCCGGCCTGGATGGCCGCCTCGAAATAGCTCTGCGCGCCGCCGGTACACCAGGCGATGCGGCCGATCGGCCGATCCATGGATTCGGCCAGCAAGAAGGGGGGCCGGCCAAGGGCCTTTTCCAGATCGGCGGCGACCGATGCGACGGTGGCACCTGCTAACGGTGTCCCGAGACAACCCAGGTCCTGTTCCCCGAACACGCCGGTCTGCGTCCAGCCAGCGGCTTTGGCCAGACCCGCATTGTTGCCGAGCGTTGGGTGCGCATCCAGCGGCAGGTGGTAAGCGTAGAGGTTGATGTCGTTAGTCAACAACGTCTTCAGACGATGGCGTTTGATGCCGGTTACTGACCCGCTTTCGCCCCGCCAGAACCACCCGTGATGCACCAGAATCGCATCGGCACCCTCGTTTACCGCCAGATCCAATAGAGCCTGATTGGCGGTGACACCGCAGACGATGGCGGCAATTTCGTTGCGGCCTTCCACTTGCAAACCGTTTGGGCAATAATCCCTAAAGCCCTCCGGCTTCAGCAATTCGTTCAGTGTATGCGTCAGCGCATCGCGAGTGACAGAAGCCATGGGTGGTTCCTTGAATAGTCCTGTATGGAGTTTAATGCATGTGCCAGCTGCTCGGCATGAGTTGTAACGTACCGACGGATATCTGCTTTTCGTTTAGCGGCTTCGCCAAACGCGGCGGCGGCACGGATGTGCATAAAGATGGCTGGGGTATCGGCTTTTTTGAAGGGACCGATGGCCGGGGTTGCCGGGTCTTTCTCGACCCCTCGCCGTCGATCGAGTCGCCGCTGGCCGGCCTGGTAAAGGATTACCCGATTCAGTCCATGAATGTGGTGGCGCACATCCGCAAAGCCACCCAGGGTGATATCTGCCTGCAGAATACGCACCCTTTTCAGCGCGAACTCTGGGGGCGCTACTGGGTTTTTGCCCACAACGGCAACCTGGTCGACTTCAATCCAGAGTTGTCGGGTCGGTATCTGCCCGTCGGCACCACCGACAGTGAGCGTGCATTCTGTTTTTTGCTGGACACCCTGGCCTCCCGCTTCGGCCCGACGGCGCCCAGTTACGAACACCTGCTCGATACCATGGCCGAAGTCGCCGCCATTCTGCGCGCCCATGGCCCGGCGAATTTCTTACTGTCAAACGGTCGCTGGCTGATCGCCCACTGCTCGACGGATCTGCACTACATCGTGCGGCGCGCGCCCTTCAATCAGGCACACCTGAAGGATGACGATGTGTCGATTGATTTCAGCGAAGTGGCCTCGGATACCGATCGCGTAACCGTCATCGCCACCACACCGCTCACCGACAATGAAGCCTGGACACGTATTGCGCCAGGGTGCCTGATGTTGTTTCGCGCCGGCGAGCCGGTCGAAATCCGACACGCCGATCAGGCGGTCTGATCGGCCTCAGTATCCGCGATGGCTTTAGCCACTGGTTTGACGAACTGCGCCAATACAATGCCCAGTTCGTAAAGCAACCATAGCGGTACCGCCAGCAGCACCTGAGACATCACATCCGGCGGCGTAAAAATTGCACCGATCACAAAAGCCCCGACGATGACATAGGGGCGCCAGGCGCGGAGTTTTTCAAGCGAAACGATGCCCATCCGTACCAGCACGATCACCACCACGGGCACCTCAAAGGTTATACCAAAGGCCAAAAAAGTCGTCAGCACGAACGACAGATACTTGTCGATGTCGGTCATCCAGGCCACGCCTTCGGGCGCGATGGCGACCATAAAGCCAAATACCGATGGGAAGACCACAAAATAGGCAAAAGCCATACCAGCAGCGAACAGCCCGAGCGAGGCTAGCATCAGGGGGATCGCCAGTGATTTCTCGTGCTGATACAAACCGGGGGCGATAAACGCCCAAACTTGCCAGAGCACCACGGGCAAAGCAATCAAGAACGCCAACATCAAGGTCACTTTGACCGGTACGAGGAAAACGCCAACGACGTCGGTCGCAATCATTTGTCCGCCTTGCGGCAAGACGGCGATCATGGGTTCCGCCAGCAGGGCATACCAATCACGAGACCACGGAAACATCACCAGAAATACCATCAATACGGCCAATGCGGCGCGGATAATCCGCGTACGCAGCTCGACCAGATGTTCGATCAGCGTGCCGTGGATACCCTCATCCTGCACCGGACCTTCCAGTACCGGAGGGGCTTCTTCTACAGGTGCGTTTGAACGCTGGAGAAATTTAGGCAGTCGAATCATGATCAGAACAGACGAAACTGGTCGTCACCCGGCGTTGGTGCCGGCGTTTTTTCTGGAGCGGGTGCTGCAGGCTCAGTAATATCGGCCTTAGCATCCCGTTTTTTGCGAATGCGTGGCTTGGTGAGCGCGGGTGTTTCTTCAGCCAACGGTGCAGGAAGGTCAGCGGCCGTGGTCTGATGTTTTTCGACTTCGTGTTTCAGCGTTGATTCCACAACACGCATGGATTCCTGCATCGACTGCACGGTAGTTTCCATTTCCTGTTGCAAGCGGCGAATCTCCTCAAATTCGACCTCACGATTGAAGTCGCGCTTGATGTCATGCACATAACGCTGCAACCGCCCGGCCAACTGGCCGATATTGCGGGCGACGCCAGGCAGGCGTTCGGGTCCGATGACCACCAACGCCACAACAGCCACCAGGAGCAGTTCGGAAAAGCCGATATCAAACATGGGAAATGAGCGCTAATCTTGATCCGGAAAAACAAACCCGCGCAGCGCATGATGCGGGCGCGGGTAGGTCATGCTTGGGATATTTAACCCTTGGTCGACTCGCCTTCGATCGTGCGAGCCCCGGGCTGTTCCGCCGGCGGCACATTGCCTGCGGCTTGACCGGAAGCGTTCGTTGATTCGCCCTCTTTGAGGCCTTCCTTGAAGCCTTTGACAGCGCCGCCCAGATCCTGACCGACATTACGCAGCTTCTTGGTACCGAAAATCAGCAGAATGATGACTAGAACGATCAGCCAGTGCCAGATACTGAATGAACCCATGACGTTAACTCCCTGCGTTTAAGTAGTAATGCGTTGTTTCAAGCAAGACGCTTGAGCATCGGGCCAACCGGTTGCTCGCCACCAACCACATGCGCGTGGAGATGTGGCACTTCCTGACAACCGATCTCGCCGTTGTTAATGATGACACGGAAACCACCAGGACTGCCGGCTTCGACGGCCAGTTGATTGGCCACCGCCAGTATGCGCCCGAGCGTGGGTTCATCCGAGGCCGAGACGTGCTGCAATGACGTCAGGTGTTGTTTAGGAATCACCAGAATGTGCACCTGACGCTGGGGATTGATGTCGTGAAAAGCATACACGAGGTCATCTTCGTAAATTTTCTTCGACGGAATGTCGCCCGCGACAATTTTGCAGAATATACAGTTGGCACTCATGACGACGCTCCTAACTGGCAGCGCGCGAGCGCTTTTCGTCAATGCCGGAAATGCCTTCGCGACGATGCAGCTCCTGCAGGATGTCGTCGGCCGATAGATCGAAGAACGCCATCAACACGAGGATGTGATAAACAACATCCGTAGCTTCGTTGACGATGGGCAAGCGCTTTCCATCCTTGGCTGCCATAATCAGCTCGGCCGATTCTTCGCCGATCTTTTTGAGAATCGCGTCCGGTCCTTTTGCAAACAGCGCCGCCGTATAGGAGGTCGACGGATCCGCGTTACGGCGGGCGAGCAAGGTTTCGCTCAGACGATTGAGAACTTCCAGAGTCCCTGCTTTCATTGGTACATCTCCTTGGGATCGCGCAGAACGGGATCTACCGCCGTCCAGCGCTCATCCGATAGCGCATAAAAGAAACAGCTCGCACGACCCGTGTGGCAGGCAATGCCGCCTTTCTGGGTCACCTGCAGCAGGATGGTATCGCCGTCACAATCGGTGCGCAGCGATACCACTTGCTGCGTGTTGCCGGACTCTTCACCCTTGCGCCACAGGCACTGGCGGGAACGAGACCAGTATACCGCGTCACCGGTTTCGACCGTTTGCATCAACGATACCCGGTTCATCCAGGCCATCATGAGCACGGCGCCGGTTTCAGCGTCCTGGGCAATGGCAGGAATGAGTCCTTCATCATCGAAGTGCAGCGCGTCCAACCAGTGGCGTGACGTATCCAGATCCTGGCTCATGATCAAATCCTGACGGGAATGCCCCGTGCCTTCATATAGGCCTTAGCGTCCTGCACCGTGTGCTGGCCAAAGTGAAAAATCGAGGCCGCCAGAACAGCCGACGCATGGCCTTCGCTGACGCCATCGGCCAGATGCTGCAAGGAACCGACACCGCCGCTGGCGATCACGGGAACCGGCACCGCATCCGATACCGCCCGGGTCAGCGCCAGATCAAATCCTTCACAAGTCCCATCGCGATCCATGCTGGTCAGCAGGATTTCGCCGGCGCCGTAGTCAGCCATCTTGCAGGCCCAAGCCACCGCGTCAAGCCCCGTAGGCTTGCGCCCGCCGTGGGTAAAGACCTCCCAACGCCCCGGTGCGACCTGTTTGGCGTCGATGGCCACCACAATGCACTGCGAACCAACCTTATCAGAAGCTTCGCGCACGAGCTCCGGCCGCTCAACCGCCGCCGTATTGATCGAGACTTTGTCGGCACCGGCGTGCAGCAAGCGGCGTACGTCGGCCACCTGGCGCACACCACCGCCCACCGTCAACGGAATGAAGACCTGCGCGGCGCAAGCCTCGACAACGTCCAGAATGATGTCGCGCTGATCCGAGCTGGCCGTGATATCCAGAAAGGTCAGCTCATCGGCACCCTGCGCATCGTAACGGCGGGCGATCTCAATCGGATCACCGGCATCACGCAGACCGACGAAATTCGTCCCCTTCACCACGCGACCGGCGGTCACGTCCAAGCAGGGGATGATGCGCTTGGCGAGCATGGTACTTACCGGTCACCGGCCAGGCCAGCGGCCTTGCTCAGTTTGTCGGCTTCGGCCTGCGCTGCGCCGAGATCCAGCGAACCATCGTAAATGGCACGGCCGGCGATCACGCCCATGACACCCTCTTCTTCAACGGCACATAGTGCCGAGATGTCCCCCATATTGGTAAGACCGCCCGAAGCGATGACCGGGATCTTGAGCGCCTGCGCAAGTTTCTTGGTGGCTTCGACGTTAATGCCCGACAGCATGCCGTCACGACCGATATCGGTATAGATGATCGCCTCAACGCCGTAGTGCTCGAACTTCTGCGCCAGATCGATCACGTCATGCCCGGTAATCTTGGACCAGCCGTCGACGGCCACCTTGCCGTCTTTGGCATCCAGACCGACGATGATGTGCCCCGGAAAGGCCGTACAGGCGTCCTGCAGAAAGCCCGGTGTTTTAACCGCAGCCGTGCCGATAATGACGTAGCTGATGCCCAGATCGAGATAACGCTCGATGGTATCGAGATCACGAATGCCCCCCCCGAGCTGCACAGGAATACGCTCTTCAACCACCTCCAGAATGCTGCGCACAGCACCGTCATTGACGGGCTTGCCAGCAAATGCGCCATTCAGATCCACCAGATGGAGCCGGCGGGCGCCCTGATCAAGCCAGGCTTGTGCCTGCGCTGCCGGGCTATTGTTGAAGACGGTGGCGTCTTCCATGAGGCCTTGTTTGAGACGGACGCACTGGCCGTCCTTGAGGTCGATGGCGGGAATGATCAGCATGATGAGTCTTGATGTCGCGTCAGATCAGATAATCATACGGGTGCTTTGGGCACCCAGTTCACAAAATTACGAAGGAGTTGCAATCCATCCCGGGCACTCTTCTCGGGGTGACACTGGATGGCGAAAATATTGTCACGCGCCACAGCGGTAGTAAACGGCATGCCATATTCGGTCTGGCCCACCACCAGCGATGCTCCGTCCGGCACCACATGGTAGCTGTGCACAAAGTAGAAGTAGGCCTGATCGGCAATACCGGACCATAACGGGTGCGGTTGCTGCCGCACCTGGTTCCAGCCCATGTGCGGTACTTTCAAGCGCTGGCCATCGACCCCCTTAAGGTCACCGGCAAAGCGCTTGACCTGCCCGGGCAGAATACCCAGACCGGCGGCATCGCCCTCTTCGCTGTGATCAAACAGCATCTGCAAACCAATACAGATGCCCAGGAAAGGTTTATTGGCAGCGGCGTCCTTCACGGCCTGACGCAGATTGCGCGCATCCAGCTCGGCCATGCAGTCACGCATGGCGCCCTGTCCGGGAAATACGACACGATCAGCCGATTCCACGATATCCGGTGTCGACGCCAGCACCACTTCGGCCGGGTTGGACAACTGCGCGGCCACATGACGCAACGCCTGTTCGACTGAGCGCAGATTGCCCATGCCATAGTCGACAACGGCAATACGATTGGTTGACGTCATAAGTAGCTTATCCCGGAATCGACCTGATCGCTGCGCAAACACCCAAGAACGATCAGAGCGAACCCTTCGTCGACGGGATGACATCGGCCTGACGGGCATCTGGCGCAACTGCCATGCGCAACGCACGGCCGAACGCCTTGAAAACCGTCTCGGCCTGATGGTGCGCGTTCTCGCCACGTAGGTTATCGATGTGCAAGGTCACCTTGGCATGATTGACAAAACCATGGAAGAACTCCGAGCAGAGGTCGACATCGAACTGGCCGATCCAGGCGCGTTTAAACGGTACATCCATCACCAACCCGGGGCGACCCGACAGGTCGATCACCACGCGTGACAGCGCCTCGTCGAGCGGCACATAGGCGAAACCATATCGGGCGATCCCTTTCTTGTCGCCCACCGCTTCGGCGAACGCCTGTCCCAGCGTAATGCCGATATCTTCGACCGTGTGGTGCCCATCGATGTGCAGATCGCCTTTAGCCTTGACCGACAGATCAATCAGCCCGTGACGGGCGATCTGATCCAGCATGTGATCCAGAAACGGGACGCCAGTGGCCAGATCCGCCTGCCCCGTTCCGTCAAGGTTGATGTTGACGGTAATCTGGGTTTCGAGTGTATCGCGCTGAATGGTGGCTTGCCGCATGATGGTGCCGTCAGGATGAGTTCCCGTCATGATACCATCGCAGAGTCGCGCCAAGCCGCGCCAAGACTCAAGAAAGCCCCTAGAAAGTCCAATACGCATGAGCCGATTCTGGAGCCAGCTCGTCCACCGACTGACGCCCTACACCCCGGGCGAACAGCCCAAGATCGCGAATCTGATCAAACTCAATACCAACGAGTGCCCCTACCCGCCCTCACCCCGGGTGCTGGAAGCGATCAGCGCAGCCACCAGCGGTGATCTGCGTCTCTACCCGGATCCCGATTCCACGGCGCTGCGCCAGGCGATTGCCGATTTCTACACGATCGGTCGTGATCACGTTTTCGTTGGCAACGGCTCGGACGAGATTCTGGCTTTCGCGTTCCAGGCGCTGCTGAATCACGACGGCCCACTCGTTTATCCGGACATCACCTATAGCTTCTACCCGGTTTATTGTCAGCTCAATGGCATCACGGCCGAGACTGTGCCGCTCAACGACGATTTTTCGCTCGATCTCGACGCCATTCCGCACCATGCCGGCGCGGTGATTTTCCCGAACCCCAACGCCCCGACCGGCCAAAGCGTCAGCCTGGCGGCGATCAGCCACCTTTGCCAGCGCCTGCCGGATCAGGTGATCGTGGTCGACGAAGCCTATGTGGACTTCGGCGCCGAGACAGCGGTACCGCTGGTCAAAGATCACCCGAATCTGCTCGTAGTCCAGACCTTCTCGAAATCCCGCGCGCTGGCCGGGCTGCGCGTCGGTTTCGCCATCGGTCAGCCCGAACTACTCGCCGGGCTGGAGCGCGTGAAGAATAGCTTCAACTCCTATCCGGTCGATCGGCTCGCCAGCGCGGGCGCCATTGCCGCGATCAACGACCGACAGGGCTTCGAACATGACTGCCGGCGCATTATCGAAAGTCGGCAATGGTTAACCGATCAGTTGACCTCGCTCGGTTTTGACGTCGTGCCGTCGACGGCAAACTTTGTCTTCGCCCGCCACCCGCAGCGAGATGCCGGCGAACTGGCCGTGGCGCTGCGCGAACGCGCGATCATCGTGCGTCACTTCCGACTGCCGCGCATCGACCAGCATCTGCGCATCACCATCGGCACCCGCGAAGAATGCGCCGCACTGGTTGAGGCACTCCAAGCCATTCTGGGCTAAGAGTTTAGTCAAGCTCCATCAGCCCGAACAACGCGCCGAGCAGAATCAGCCACAGTGGATGCAGCTGCGTTCGTAGGCTGAACCAGACCGTTACTATCACGAGCACAATCCCCGACCAGCCGGGTGTCGCCGAGCGGGCGATCAACACACCTGATGCCAGCACCAGGCCAACCGCTAACGGCGCCACACCGAGTTGAATGGCGGCGCGGCCCCGCCAATGCTGCAAACGATCCCAATGTTTGAACAGGATGCCGACCAGCATGCTCATCGGCAGACACATGGCGAGCGTGGTGGCCAACGCGCCTGGCCAACCAGCCACGTACTGACCGATTAGCGTCACAATTAAAACATTCGGCCCCGGCGCGGCCTGGGCGATGGCGAACAGTTCAGTAAACGTCTGCGCGGTCATCCATGCGTGCTCGGTCACGACGATTCGGTAAATCTCCGGGATCACCGCCGTCGCGCCGCCGAAGGACACAAAGGCGACCAGGAAGAAGCTGATGAACAGATCGATCAGCAGACTCATCGACGCGCCTCGCGCGACAATCGCCACCAGCTCAGGCTCACCGTAAGCACAGCGCCGCCGATCATGACGACAGGCAGCGGCCAGTGCAGCAAGACCAGCGCGACAAAAGCCGCCAGCGTAAACGGCAGATACACGGCGCGCTGCTTGAGGTTCAGCGCCATGCGCAGTCCCGTGGCGATGATCAGCCCAGCGCCAACCAGGGTGACGCCATACAACAACGATTGCACCGCCGGGATTTCACCGTAGCGCGCATAAAGCAGCCCTAGCAGCAGAGCAACCAGAAACGGGCCGAACATCAGGCCCAGCGCCGCGGCAACGGCGCCACGCCAACCGCAAAAACGCACGCCGACGGCAACGGCCAGATTGATGACATTCGGTCCGGGCAGAAACTGGCACAGGCCGAGCAGAACATTGAATTCTTCCGCCGTCAGCCAGCGTTCGGTGTCGACCAGCAACCGCCGCACCCAGGGCAGTACACCGCCGAAACCGGAGAGTCCGACACGGGCGAAACCACGGAATAAGACGGCAGGCCCCGGCGCGATCCTCGCCGGCGCAGCAGACTCAGTGACCGAGTCGGAAATCGGCGGCGCGGGCATGCGCAGTGAGCCCCTCACCTTCGGCCAGGCTCGACGCGATGCGACCCAGTGTTTGCGCGCCCGCCTGTGAGACATGAATCAGACTACTGCGCTTCTGGAAGTCGTACACACCCAGTGGCGACGAGAAGCGCGCACTGCCGGATGTGGGCAACACGTGGTTCGGGCCGGCACAGTAATCACCCAAAGACTCCGAGCTGTAGGCGCCCATGAAGATGGCGCCGGCGTGACGGATCTGCGGAACCAGCGCCTGCGGATCCTGTACCGAAAGTTCCAGATGTTCGGGCGCGATGCGGTTACTGATGGCGCAGGCTTCGGCGAGATCTTTGACCAGAATGAGCGCGCCACGATTGGTCAACGAGGTTCGGATGACCTGTGCGCGCGGCATTTGCGGCAGCAATCGGTCGATGCTTTCAGTCACGGCGTCCAGGTATGCGGCATCCGGACAAATCAGAATCGATTGCGCCAGTTCGTCGTGCTCGGCCTGCGAGAACAGATCCATCGCCAGCCAATCCGGCGGCGTGCGGCCGTCGGCGATGATGAGAATTTCGGAGGGCCCTGCGATCATATCGATGCCGACGGTGCCAAAGACATGACGTTTGGCGTTGGCCACATACGCGTTGCCCGGACCAACGATCTTGTCGACCTGCGGCACCGTTGCTGTGCCATACGCCAGCGCACCCACGGCTTGCGCGCCACCAATAGTGAACACCCGATCCACACCGGCAATGGCGGCGGCGGCCAGCACCAGCGGGTTGCGCTCACCACCCGGGGTCGGCACAACCATGATCAGCTCGCTCACCCCGGCGACTTTGGCCGGAATCGCATTCATCAGTACCGACGACGGATAGGCGGCTTTACCACCGGGCACGTACAGGCCAACGCGGTCCAGCGGCGTAACGCGCTGCCCCAGCACCGTGCCATCGGCTTCGGTATAGCTCCAGCCGTCGACGCGCTGACGTTCATGGAAAGCGCGAATCCGTTGAGCGGCGGTTTCCAGGGCAGCGCACTGTTCGTGTGACAGCGACGCGAGTGCTTTGTCCAGTTCGGCACGCGGCAGTTCCAGCTGGTGGGCATCGTGCACGTCGAGCCGATCAAACTTGCGCGTAAATTCCAGGAGCGCCGCATCGCCATGCTGACGGATCGCTGCCAGGATATCGAGCACCGTGCGCTCGATGCTGGCATCCTGCTCGGCTTCGAGCGCCAGCAGGTCTGCTAGCGCTGCATCAAAATCTGGTGAGGTCGTGGTCAGGCGACGGATCATCTCAGCCTCCTGCCGTTCACGTGGCTAGGCGCTGCACGGCAGCTTCGAAATCAGCCAACATCCGTTGCAGGCGTTCGTGTTTGAGTTTGAGCGATGCCGGATTGACGACGAGGCGCGACGAGATCGGCATCACCTCTTCCACGGCCTGCAGATGATTGGCACGTAGGGTATTACCGGAGGACACGAGGTCAACGATGGCATCCGACAGGCCAACCAGCGGTGCCAGCTCCATCGAGCCATAGAGTTTGATGAGATCGATATGCACGCCCTTCGCCGCAAAGTGATCACGGGCGATGGTCACGTACTTGGTTGCCACGCGTAAACGGCTACCCGGCTTCACGGCCGCGGCGTAATCAAAACCTTCGGAAACCGCCACCATCATCTTGCAGCGGGCGATCTGCAGATCCAGCGGCTGATACAACCCCTGCCCGCCATGTTCGATCAAGACGTCTTTGCCGGCCACACCCAGATCGGCGGCGCCATACTGCACATACGTCGGTACATCGGTGGCACGCACGATGACAATACGCACATCCGGATCCTGCGTCGGCAGAATCAGCTTGCGCGATGACTCCGGGTCTTCGGTTGGCAGAATGCCGGCCGCCTCGAGCAGCGGCAGCGTCTCGTCCAGAATGCGACCCTTGGACAGGGCAATCGTAATGCCGGTGGTGTTACTGGTCACAGCGTCGGCTCCAGGCCAAAACCCGTATTCTAGCGGACGCGCCGCACCGACGCCCCTAGCCGGGCCAGTTTTTCCTCAATCCGTTCATAACCGCGATCCAGGTGGTAGATCCGCTCGATGAGCGTTTCTCCCTGCGCGGCCAGGCCGGCAATCACCAACGCCGCCGATGCGCGCAGATCGGTTGCCATCACAATGGCGCCTTCCAGTTTGTCGACCCCCTTCACGGCGGCCGAATTGCCATCGATGTGAATATCGGCCCCCAGCCGCATGAGCTCGACGGCGTGCATGAAACGATTCTCGAAGATGGTTTCCTTGATGATGGCCGTACCCTCGGCCAGACAGTTCACGGCCATCAGCTGGGCCTGCATATCGGTCGGAAAAGCAGGATACGGCGCCGTGCGAAACGACACCGCCTTCAAACGGGCCGGGGCCCGGAGACTGATGTGCTCGGCATCACCGCCAATGGTGCAACCGGCTTCAACGAGCTTGGCCGTCACGGCATCCAGATAGGCGGCCGATGTCCCCTGCAATACGACGTCGCCACCGGTCATCGCAGCGGCACAGAGGTAGGTGCCGGTTTCAATGCGATCCGGCATTACGGCATGTTCAGCAGCATGCAGCGCAGGCACCCCCTGAATCACGATACGATCGGTGCCGGCACCATCGATCTTTGCCCCCATGGCGATCAGACAGTTGGCGAGATCGACGACTTCCGGTTCGCAGGCGGCATTTTCGAGGACGGTTTCACCCTGCGCCAGCGTGGCCGCCATCATCAGGTTCTCGGTGCCGGTTACGGTCACCATGTCGGTACAGATGCGGGCGCCTTTGAGGCCGCCGGCCGGCGCCTTGGCATGAATATAACCCGCCTCGACGTGTACCTCGGCACCCATGGCCTGCAGGCCCTTGATGTGCTGATCGACAGGACGCGCGCCAATGGCACAACCACCGGGCAACGAGACCTTCGCCTCACCCCAGCGGGCCACCAGTGGTCCGAGGACCAGGATCGACGCACGCATGGTTTTCACCAGCTCATAGGGCGCAGTCGGGTCCGTCAGGCTGTTGGCGTCGAGCGTGACCCCCGCTTCGGCACCGTCCAGCGTCGAGACAACGCCCATATTGGTCAGCAGTCGGATCATGGTCGCCACATCATGCAGATGTGGCAGATTGGTGAGCACCAGCGGCTCACGCGTTAACAGGCTGGCGCACAGAATCGGTAACGCAGCGTTCTTGGCGCCGGAAATACGAATCTCACCTTGCAGGCGGTTACCGCCCTGAATCAGAAGCTTATCCACGGTTCGCCCACTCCTCCGGGGTCAATGTCTGCATCGTCAGGGCATGGACCAGTTCATCGCGCATCGCATCACCGAGCGCGCCATACACCGCTTGATGACGGCGCACGCGCGGCAACGTATTGAACGCCTCGCTAACAATCAACAACTCGAAATGGCGCCCATCACCATTCAACGCCAGATGTTGCACCGGCAATTTGGCGCGCAGCGCCGCTTCGATATCTTCAAGTCGAACCATCACTCTTCCATCAGGTGCGTAGCTTGTAACCACGCATTAGTAAGACAAAACTCAGCAAACCTACCGTCAGGGTGAAGGTCGATGCCACCGCCAGGCTCAGCCAGGGCGAGGCATCGGATACCGCAAAAAAGCCGTAGCGAAAACCATCGATCAGGTAGAACACCGGATTGGCCCGAGAGACCCCCTGCCAAAACTCAGGGAGAGATTGTACCGAGTAGAAGACGCCCGACAGCATGGTGAGCGGCAGAATCAGAAAATTCTGAAAGGCGGCCAGCTGATCGAACTTCTCTGCCCACATGCCTGCGATCAGCCCCAGACTGCCCATTAACATGCCGCCCAGCAGGGTAAACAGCACGATCCAGAGCGGCTCGGCCATCGTTAGCCCACCGATCCAACTAGTCGCCAGCAGCACCCCCGCACCGACCACCGCCCCCCGGATCGTAGCGGCCAGCAGGTAGGCAGTAAAGAACTGGAAGTTCGAAATCGGCGTCAACAGCACAAAGACCAGATTCCCCGTAATCTTGGACTGGATGAGCGACGAGGAACTGTTGGCAAAGGCGTTCTGCAACACCGACATCATGACCAGCCCCGGGATCAGAAACGCCGTGTAGCGAATCCCATGCACCTGGACGTGGTTTTCCAGAACCTGCGAAAAAATCATCAGATAGAGCAAGGCCGTCAGCACCGGTGCGCAAACCGTCTGGAAGCCCACTTTCCAGAAGCGCAGCAATTCCTTACGCAACAGAGTCAAGAATTCGGTCATGACTGCTGCCCCATGAAGCTCAGGAAAGCCGTTTCCAGATCCGGGGGCGAGATACGCATATCTTCCAGCGTGCAGCCGGATTCCCGCAAAGTCGCCAACACGGTTTCGATATCGGCCAGCGCATCCAGCGTCCATTCCCAGGACCGGGGGGCATCCGGTACCGGCGCCGCCAGCGTCTGAAGCGCTGCAGGCAGCACGTTGCCCTCGCTCAGGCGAACCGTCAGCCGGTGTTTGGCAAACTGCCGGATCAGGGATTCCGTCTTTTCCAGGGCGCAGATTTCGCCCGAGCGCATCAACGCCAGACGGCCACACAGGGCTTCCGCTTCTTCCAGGTAATGCGTGGTCAGAATGATTGTATGCCCATCATTATTCAGTCGACGGATGAATTGCCAGAGTCCCTGCCGTAACGCAACGTCCACCCCGGCGGTGGGCTCATCCAGAATGATTACCGGCGGCCGATGCACCAGAGCCTGGGCGACCAGAACCCGGCGTTTCATGCCGCCGGAAAGATTGCGCATGGAATGATCCGCCTTGTCGGTCAGATCCAGTTCAGCCAGCAGCTCGTCGATCCAGGCGTCGTTTTTCTGAATGCCAAAGTAACCGGATTGCAGACGCAGAATCTCGCGCACGGAAAAGAAGGGATCGAACACCAACTCCTGTGGCACCACCCCCAGGGCGCGACGCGCCTGCCGATAATCTTGTCGTGTGTCGTGACCGAGAATGCGGATGTCGCCGGCATCCTGGCGACACAACCCGGCCATACAGGAAATCAGCGTGGTCTTCCCGGCACCATTGGGGCCCAATAGCCCGAAGAATTCGCCGGGTGCGATTTCCAGTGACACATCACGCAGCGCACGGACGCTCTGCCGACTGCGCAGAAAAGTTTTCGAGACGTGCCGTACGGAAACCGCCGGGGCAACAGCTGGCGTACCCACCTGCTCAAACGACCCAGAACAAGGTTTGAAGGCCGTACAAATCACTCAGCGCCCTCAGCGCTGGCGGCGCGTGGTAGACCGTTACGGTGTTGCCACTGGTCTTGCGCCCGAGTTCCAGCAACAGACTCAAGGCCGAAGAATCAACGCGATCAACCGCCTTCAGATCCACGTGGGCAATACCGTAAAAGGGCGACAACCCCGCGAGCAATCCCGGCAGCTCGGCGACCGTCATGCCACCGGTAATCTCCAGACTCAAGCCGTTGTCGGCCAGTTTCAGTGCGGACATCGCCAGGATCAGGAGGCTTTGGCCTTCAGAGCCGCCTCACGGTTCTTCTCGGCCAGCTGCTTGATCAGTCCATCGATACCGTTATTGCGGATTTCCTGCGTAAAGCTCTCACGATAGTTGGTGATGAGCGACACGCCCGCCAGTACCACATCGTATACATGCCAGCTTTCGGCACCCCTCTCAAGGCTAAAATTCACGTCCACCGGCTTCTTGCCAGGTTTAATGATGAGCGTTTTGACGACTACGTCCTTCTGATCGTCCTGCATTTTGAACGGCAAGTACTCAAGCGTCTGGTGCTTGGTGATGCCAATAAAGGCATTGGCAAACGTACGGATCAAGAGCGTGCGGAATTCCTGAACCAATTGCTTCTGCTGTTCGGGAGTGGCCTGTCGCCAATCCTTGCCGACGGCTAAGCGGGTCATGCGTTGAAAGTCAAAGCTGTTGACGACCGATTTTTCTGCCCACTCGATCAGCTTGCTGGTATCACCCTTTTGCAGCAACGGATCCTGATTCACGTAGACATAAGTTTCCTGTGTGATCTGCTTCACGAGCTGATCAGGCGGCAAGAGGTCGGCAAAGGCCATCGATGACACAGCTGAAAAGGCCACACAGGCCAGCAGGATCATTTGACGCAGGAATTGAATCATCGGGATCTCACGGAAACGGCAAAGTCTTTATTCTATACCCCGGAACACGAGACCGCCATCCACCCGCCCCTAGCCAACCTCGGGCTGAACGCGCTTAATTCAGGCTACTTCTTATCCTCGCCGTCAGCTGGGTCTTCCACATCCAGCCCCGGTGGTGGCGCGCCCTCGTTGATGAGGTTCAGACGGTTCTGCATGAAGGCATCCCGCAGATAGCTATACTTGTCCGTAGCCGCCTCCTCAATAATCTTTTCGGCCGGGAAGAGATTGGCGCGGGTATTGACGTAGTTCACGCCCCAGGCCGTCCAGAATGCCGTCGGGTCGGTAACGACAATACTCAGCGGACTAGCGGCGATATCGGCCGCCCAGCCGAAGGTGTCACGAATATTACTCGGGCCCAGGATCGGCAGCACAAAATAGGGACCCGACGGCGCACCCCAGCGACCGAAGGTTACGCCGAAGTCGTTGGTGCTCTTGTACCAACCCGCGTTACCTGCCACATCGAACAAGCCACCGAAGCCCAGCGTGGTGTTAATCACAACGCGTCCGAAATCATTAAAGGCCTGCTCACCCCGCCCCTGCAGCAGGTCATTGATACCGATGACCACGTCACTGATGTTGGAAAACACGTTGGTGACCAGAATACGGATCGGCTCGGGAATGATGAATTCGTAAGCCTGGGCAATCGGCTTGGCAATCACCATATCCAGTGCTTCGTTAATGGCGAATACGCCCCGGTTATAGCCTTCCCAAGGGTCGCTTGGATTTTCGTACTCTTCGGCAACCGCACCACCGGCCACGCCGACGACGAGCACCAGACCCACCAGGAATCGTTTCAGCGTCAGGTTACTCAGCAGCATGCTTCTTCCCTTCGGAGGCCTTGTTGAATAGGAACTGGCTAATCAGTTTTTCCAGTACGATGGCCGACTGGGTTTTTGTGATTTTGCCACCCGCAGGGATCATTTGCTCGTCTCCCCCGGCGTCAAGACCAATATATTGCTCCCCGAGCAAGCCCGAGGTCAGAATCGAGGCAAAAGTATCCCGGGGAAACTGATACTGGCTGTCGAGTTTGAGAACCACGTTGGCTTCATAGGTTTGCGGATCAAAACGGATGTCGGCAACACGCCCGACTACAACACCGGCGCTCTTCACCGGCCCCCGTACCTTCAGGCCACCGATATTATCGAAGCGTGCCGTGATCTCGTAAGTCGAAGATAAACCGGTAGCGGAAAAATTGCTGACCTTGAGCGCCAGAAACAGGATGGCGGCAAAACCGATTGCCACAAATACGCCCACCCAGAGATCCATCACCTTGCGGTTCATCATAAGCCTCGGAACATAAATGAAGTCAGTACAAAATCCAGCGCTAGAATAGCCAGCGCCGAGGTTACCACCGTCCGCGTGATCGCGCGAGAAACGCCCTCCGCCGTGGGCACCGAATCGAACCCCTCGAAAACTGCAATCAGGGAAATGGCCACCCCGAAGACCGCGCTTTTAACCAGGCCATTCAGCACATCATCGCGAAAATTCACATTCGCCTGCATTTGCGCCCAGAAAGCGCCTTCGTCGACGCCGATGAAGACCACGCCAATCAACCAGCCACCAAAAATTCCGGCGGCGGTAAACAAGGCCGCCAGCAACGGCATCGACAGGACGCCGCCCCAGAAGCGGGGAGCGATAATCCGAGCCAGTGGATTCACGGCCATCATGTCCATCGCCGTCAGCTGCTCGGTGGCCTTCATCAGTCCCACTTCCGCCGTGATCGACGAGCCGCCGCGTGAAGCAAACAGCAAGCCGGCGACCACCGGGCCGAGTTCGCGCACCAACGATAACGCCACCAGAATGCCCAGCGCCTCCGACGAACCATAGCGCTGTAACGTGTCATAGCCCTGAAGTCCCAGCACCAACCCAACAAACAGACCCGAAACCAGAATGATGATGAGCGAGAGCACACCACTCGAGAACAACTCACGTAGCAGCAGCCGCGGCCGACGGAAGGTTTCGGCCGACTGCGCCAGCATGGCCAGAAAGAAACGACCGGCAAAGCCCAGGCGCCAGATCCGATCGATCGTATTGGCACCGATGGTTGAGAAGAAGCGCTCTAAGAGATTCATCAGACGCTCTCCGCGAGCTGCGTATCCAGATCGGACGCCGGATAATGAAAATGCACCGGACCATCCGGCTGGGCGTGCACGAACTGGTAGATGTAGGGATCGGTCGAGACCCGGATCTCTCCCGGCGTCCCCTCGCCGACAACACGGCCTGCCGACATGAAATAGACATAATCGACGACTGCCAGCGATTCGTGCACATCGTGCGTCACCATCACCGAGGTCGCACCCAGCGCATCGGTCAGCCGACGGATCAGCGTGGCTATAATCGACAGCGAAATCGGATCCAGCCCGGTAAACGGTTCGTCAAAAAGAATCAGCTCGGGATCCAGCGCCACCGAGCGCGCCAGCGCAACCCGGCGCGCCATGCCGCCCGACAGTTCGGCCGGCATCAATTGCGCCGCCCCCCTCAAACCCACCGCTTCGAGCTTGAGCAATACCAGGTCACGAATCGCCGATTCGGGCAAACGGGTATGCTCGCGCAAAGGAAACGCCACGTTGTCGTAGACCGACAGATCTGTAAACAGCGCACCAAACTGGAACAGCATCCCCATCCGGCGGCGCATTTCGTAGAGTTCTTTCTGGCCAAAGCCCGCCAGATCCATGCCGGCCACGCGAATCTTGCCTCGGTCTGGACGCAGCTGACCACCGATGATGCGAAGGAGGGTCGTTTTACCACAGCCCGAGCCCCCCATAATCGCAGTCAACTTACCCTTGGGGAGTTGCATATCAACCCCGGAAAGCACAGGCCGATCACCATAAGCGAAATCAAGACCGGCAATTTCTACATAAGGGGTTGGCATTGGCTATCTGGGTATTTGAAACATTTTTTGATTTTACCACCGCTTCCATGCCGAAAGTCCTCTCAGTTGCGCGGGGATTGATCAAAGAATGTGCATAAATACTCGGGCATCGGCCATCCATAACAGGTCTTCATTGCTAGAATGCTGATCGAACGGATAAAACCTCCAAAAAATGACCACCATGCTTTTCCACGATCTCTATCACAGCCTTGAAAAGGCTCGTTGGTCTATGGCCGATGACGTTCCCTGGAACGAGTTTGATGCCAGTCAGCTCACCGAAGAGCAAGCGCTGACCATCAAGTACAACGCGATCACCGAATGGGCCGCGCTGCCGGCAACTGAAATGTTCCTGCGCGACAATCGGGACGATTCCGATTTCAGCGCCTTTATGAGCATCTGGTTCTACGAAGAACAGAAGCATGCGCTGGTTCTGATGGAATACCTACGCCGATTTCGGCCAGATCTCTGCCCGACTGAAGAAGAGCTACATGCGGTCCGTTTCGAATTTGATCCGGCTCCCAAGCTGGAAACCCTGATGCTGCATTTTTGTGGCGAAGTGCGGCTCACCCAGTGGTACCGCCGCGCCGGCGAATGGCACACCGAACCGGTCATCAAAAAAATCTATGACTTGCTCTCCCGCGACGAAGCACGCCACGGCGGCGCGTATCTCAAGTACATGAAGCGCGCCATTGACACCTACGGCAAGGTTGCCGCCCAGGCTTTCGCCAAAATCGGTGTCTTGATGGCCAGCTCCGCCCGGACACAAAAAGCGTTGCATCCCACCAACCTGCACGTCAACAAAGCGCTCTATCCGCAAGACACTGTACAGAGCCGGATTCCCGATCCCGCATGGCTGGAACAGTGGCTCGACACCCAGATCAAATTCGACAAGGCCTGCGAGGATCGTGTGGTCGGTGGCATTCTGCGCAACATGTCCAGCCTGTTTGAGCGCACCTTTGACACGGTGCAGGATCTCAATCGTTTCCGAAAATCACTGGCAACCGCCTGATGACGCACATCGCCGACCTGCCGTTACCGGCGTTCGAGCAGAAGATCGTTCAGCCTGACAATCTTGCGGCGCGGGTTGCACAACTGCCACGCCCGGTCGTCTTTACGAATGGTTGTTTTGATATCCTGCACCGCGGTCATGTTACCTACCTCGCACAAGCACGGGCGCTAGGCGCATCGCTGATCGTCGCCGCCAACACCGATGCTTCGGTTAGGCGGCTGGGCAAGGGGGACGACCGGCCGATGAATCCGCTAGACAACCGAATGGCCGTGCTCGCTGCGCTGGAAAGTATCTCCCTGGTCACCTGGTTCGACGAAGATACACCTATTGAACGCATCCTCGACTGCCAGCCTGACATTCTCGTCAAAGGCGGCGACTGGGCCGTCGACAGGATCGTGGGCGCGCCGGAAGTTCGCAGCTGGGGCGGTACCGTTGTCTCAATCCCCTTCCTGCATCAGACATCGACCACCGCGATGGTCAACAAAATCCGCGGCGGTTAAAGCGCCACTTGCGTTCCCAGTTCAACCACACGGTTCGTCGGAATATTGAAATAGTTCGTCGCGCTATCCGCATTGCGATACATGGTGATGAACAGCTTTTCGCGCCAGAAGGCCATTTCGGAGTTCAGCTTCGGAATCAGCGTTTCGCGGCCCAGGAAAAACGAGGTTTCCATCATATTGATCGGCAAGCCGAAGTCACCACACCTGGCGAGCGCCTCCGGAATATTTGGCTCTTCCTTGAATCCGTAGCGAATCAGGACGGTCCAGAACTGTTCCTTGAGCGGCTTGATTTCGACACGATCGGTTTCTGGCACAAAGGGCACATCCTCGATTTGCACGCAGGTGACGAGTACTTTTTCATGCAGCACCTTGTTGTGCATCATGTTGTGCAGCAAGGCATGCGGCACGCCGGTCAGATCGCCATTCAAAAAAACGGCGATGCCCGGCACCCGTGCCGGACCACCGACGCCCAGGCTGCTGACAAAGGCATCCAGACGCAGCTCTTCACTGCGCAGACGTTTGCGCAACAGATCACGCCCCCGCTTCCAGGTCGTCATGATGATGAAAATGACAAATCCGGCGACCAGCGGAAACCAGCCACCATCGGGAATCTTCTGGATATTCGCCCACAGGAAGATCGATTCAAACACCAGGAAGCAGGCAAAGAGCAGCGCGGCGCGATACCAGCCCCAGTGCCAGATCTTGGCGGCCACTACGACAGCAAGCAGCGAGGTAATCACCATGTCGCCGGTCACCGCCAGACCATAGGCTGCCGCCAGATTATTCGACGATTTAAAAGTCAGCACCAGCAGGATCACCGCTGACAGTTGCAGCCAGTTCACGCCCGGCATGTAGATCTGGCCCTGCTCTTTTTCCGACGTATGCTGGACCAGCATGCGCGGCACAAAACCCAGCTGCATGGCCTGACGCGTCATCGAATACGCACCGGTAATCACGGCCTGCGACGCAATCACCGTGGCACAGGTGGCCAGACAGACCAGCAGAAAACGCAACGACTCCGGCGCCCCCATGAAGAAAGGGTTGTCGATCGCCTCCGGGTGGCCAAGAACCAGCGCGGCCTGACCGAAATAATTGATGACCAGTGCCGGTAGCACGAAAAACGCCCAGGCCAAACGGATCGGTTTGCGGCCGAAGTGACCCATGTCCGCATACAGCGCTTCGGCACCCGTGACGGCCAGCACCACGCTGCCCATGGCAAACACCGCCATGTGCGGATTATCAACCAGCAAATGGATCGCATAAGCGGGATTCAATGCCAGCAGCACATGCGGGTTATCGATGACGTTATAGATGCCCATGACACCCAGCACGGCGAACCAGACGCCCATCACCGGCCCGAAGAAAGTCCCCACCTTGGCCGTGCCATGCTTCTGCAACATGAACAGACCGATCAGGATCAACAGCGTCACGGGAATAACGGCGCCATGCAGCTGCGGTGCGACGATTTCCAGCCCCTCAACCGCCGACAACACCGAAATCGCCGGGGTGATCATGCCATCGCCGTAAAACATCGCAGTGCCTAAAATACCGGCCAGCATGATCCAGCGGGCGCGCTTGGGGTTGCCTTGCGCTTCATGCAAGGCCAGGGCGATCAGGGCCATCATGCCGCCCTCGCCCCGGTTGTCGGCACGCAGAATAAATACGATGTATTTGAGCGAGACGATGATCATCAACGCCCAGAAAATCATCGACAGGCCGCCAAAGACGTTGGCTTCGGTCAGCGGAATCGGGTGATTGCCGGCAAATAGTTCCTTGAAGGCGTACAGCGGACTCGTACCGATATCCCCGTACACCACGCCCAGTGCGCCCAGAACGAGCAACTGCAGGCTCGTTTTGTGCTCATGGGCTGAAGGTTTTGACGTTACTGCCGACATAATGACTCCTAACGACTAAACCCGAACAGAACGTCGAATACCGACCATCAACCCTGCATCAGAACGGAATATCGTCGTCCAGATCCGCCACATTGGCCGGCGGACGACGGTTGGCGTTACTACCGGCAGCCGCCGCCGGTGCAAACGGATCATCACGGCTGACGGGCTCACCCTGACCTTCGCGGCGGCCGAGCATTTTCATTTCGGTAGCTTCAACCTCGGTCGTGTAGCGCTCCTGGCCGTCCTTGTCCTGCCATTTGCGGGTTTTGATACGACCTTCGATATAAACCTGCGAGCCTTTTTTCAGGTACTGACCGGCGATTTCGGCGAGGCGACGGTAGAACACCACACGATGCCACTCGGTCGATTCGCGCTGTTCGCCGCTGGCCTTATCGCGCCAGGTGTCGGTCGTTGCCAGACGGATATTGCATACCGCATCGCCTGAGGTGGTGTAACGGGTTTCGGGGTCGGCGCCGAGGTTACCGATGAGTAATACTTTATTGAGCGATGCCATATCAAATCTCCTGAGTGAACGAGTGTAGCGGCCAAAAAGATGGCTTACCGGTACCGCAGAATATCATGCCGGGCGTCCAGGCTGGCGTTTATAGCGAGACCCGCGCCGGCCACCGCCATGAAATCACCAGCCAGATCAGCGCCAGGAGGCCGCACCCGGCAAAGACGGCCGCGTAGCTGCCAGTTTGCAGGAGCCAACCCCCACCAGCGCCGCCAGCAAACAGACCCAGCGATTGCAGGGTGTTATAGAGCCCCAACGCCTGAGCCTTACCCGACGCCGGCGCAATCCGCGAAATCAGCGAAGGTTGCAGCGCCTCGAGCATATTAAACCCGCTGAAAAACAGAGCGATCCATCCGAAAATCAACAAAAGAGCCACCGTCTCCGATGCTACCGGCCATTGCAACATCCCTAGAAAACCCGCCTGAACGATACACAGCAGCAGAATCGCCGCGCGAAACACCTGCGCCATATGGCCGTGACGCTCAGCCAGCATCATGGCCGGCCACAGCAACACCAGCGATGCCAGAACTGCGGGCAAATAAATCATCCAGTGTCGGGCGAGCGGCAAATCAGCGAACTGGATCAGCAAGGCCGGTACGGCCACCCACATAGCGATCTGTATGGCGTGCAGGATAAAGACACCCAGATTCAAACGAAAAAGCCGTGGGTTCAGCAGTACCAGCATAAAAGTTCCGGCCTTGGGTTCGGGCAACGGCGGCGCCGGCGGAACCAGTCGAAAGATCGTCCAGAAAGCGCCCACCCCGAGCACGCAGGTCAGCCAGAACAGGCCGCTCAGACCGATCCAGCCATAGAGCACCGGTCCTAGCGCCAGCGACAGGGCAAACATCAGGGCAATCGAGCCGCCAATCATGGCCATCGCCTTGCTGCGTTGGGTATCGCGGGTCAGATCTGCCACCAACGCCGTAATGGCCGCCGAGATCGCCCCGCTGCCCTGAATCATGCGACCCCAGGTCATCGCCTCGATAGAGTCCGCAAGGGCACAGATCACGCTCCCAGTGACAAATAAGGCCAGACCAAAAGCGATCACGGGTTTACGACCCCAGCGATCGGCGGCAAGGCCCAGCGGCAGCTGCAGACAGGCCTGCGTCAGACCATATGCCCCCAGCGCCAGTCCCACTGCGGCGATATCCTGGCCACCGGTCAGATTCCGGGCGGCAACGGCAAATACTGGCAACACGATGAACAGCCCCAGCATGCGCAGGGCAAAAATAGCGGCCAGCCCCAGCGCGGCCCGTTTTTCAGCGGGCAGCATGGGTTCTTTGGGCGGACGGAGGGAATCGGACATAAATTAACAGTTGCGGTGCACAAACGCGGCCGCGTAATATTACCAGTTGGCCTTCGGCCGACCGGCCCCTGGCCGCAGCTTTCTCGGAAAACGTCATGGAAGACATCCGCATCCGCGGTGCACGTACGCACAATCTGCAGAACATCAGCCTCGACCTCCCCCGTCACAAGCTGATCGTTATTACCGGCCTCTCGGGTTCGGGTAAGAGTTCGCTCGCCTTTGACACCCTCTATGCCGAGGGGCAGCGTCGTTACGTCGAGAGCCTCTCGGCCTATGCCCGCCAGTTCCTGCAACTCATGGAAAAACCGGACGTCGATCTGATCGAAGGCCTGTCGCCCGCGATTTCGATCGAGCAGAAAGCGACCAGTCACAATCCACGCTCCACCGTGGGCACCGTCACCGAAATTCACGACTACCTGCGCCTGCTCTTTGCCCGCGCCGGTACCCCCTACTGCCCCGAACATCATCTGCCGCTGCAAGCGCAGACCGTCTCGCAGATGGTCGACCATGTACTGACCCTGCCCGAAGAAACCAAGCTGATGATCCTGGCGCCCGTCGTGGCGAACCGCAAGGGCGAACAACAGGATCTGTTCGCCGAGTTGCGCGCCCAGGGCTTTGTCCGTCTGCGCGTGGATGGTGAAATTTGCGAAATCGATGCCCTGCCCAAGCTCGACAAGAACAAGAAGCACGACATTGACGTCGTGATCGATCGCCTCAAGGTTCGCGAAGACACGCGACAGCGCCTGGCTGAGAGTTTCGAGGTTGCACTACGCCACGCGGATGGTCGCGCCGTTGCTTTGAATATGGATACCGGCGAGGAACATCTCTTCTCCGCCCGCTTCTCGTGCCCGCACTGTAACTTTGCACTGCAAGAGCTCGAGCCGCGCATCTTCTCGTTCAACAACCCGATGGGTGCCTGCCCTAAGTGCGACGGCCTTGGCGTCATCCAGTTCTTTGACCCCAAGCGTGTCGTCGCCCACCCGGAGCTCTCGTTATCTTCTGGCGCCATTCGTGGCTGGGATCGGCGCAACCAGTTCTACTTCCAGATGATCGTCGCGCTCGCCGAGTACTACGGCTTCGACGTCACCACGCCCTTTAACGAGCTGCCCGAGGATACGCGCCAGATTATTCTGTACGGCTCCGGCGACGAAAGCCTGCCCTTCCAGTATCTGAATGAACGGGGCAAGCTCACAGTGCGCGAACACACCTTCGAAGGCATCATCCCCAATCTCGAACGCCGTTATCGCGAAACCGATTCATCGACCGTGCGCGAAGAGCTGGCCAAGTACGTTAGCGACACCGTCTGCCCGGACTGTCAGGGCGCCCGTCTGCGCAAAGAAGCGCGCTATGTCCAGGTCGGCGACCGCACCCTGTACGAGATCAGCCAACTCCCCCTGCGTGACTGCCGCGATTACTTCGATGCGCTCAAGTTGCAGGGGCATCGTGCACAGGTTGCCGAAAAAATCCTCAAGGAGATCTGCGCACGCCTGGAATTTCTAATCAATGTGGGCCTCGACTATCTCTCGCTCGAACGCTCGGCCGACACGCTCTCGGGTGGTGAAGCGCAGCGGATTCGTCTAGCCTCACAGATCGGCTCCGGCCTGACCGGGGTGATGTACGTGCTCGACGAACCGTCGATCGGCCTGCACCAACGCGACAATGATCGCCTGCTTGCTACCCTGCGACGTCTCCGCGATCTGGGCAATACCGTCATCGTCGTTGAACATGACGAAGACGCCATCCGCATGGCCGACTACGTCGTGGATATGGGCCCGGGCGCAGGTGTCCACGGCGGCCGCATCGTGGCGCAAGGCACCCCCCAGCAGATCACCGAAAACCCGGATTCGATGACAGGCGCGTTCCTCGCCGGTCGCGAAGCCATTACCTTGCCGTCAAAACGCAAGACACCAGACCCCGAGCGCGTGTTGCAACTGAAAAACGCCACCGGCAACAATCTGCAGGGTACCGATCTGACCATTCCCCTTGGTTTGTTCACCTGCATCACCGGCGTCTCCGGTTCCGGCAAGTCGACGCTGATCAACGACACGCTGTATGCCGTCTGCGCCAAGCACCTCTATGGCAGTAGTCTGGAACCAGCGCCCTATGAAACGCTGGACGGCCTCGACCAAATCGACAAAGTCATTAACGTTGACCAGAGCCCGATCGGTCGTACGCCGCGTTCCAACCCGGCCACCTATACCGGCTTATTGACGCCGATCCGCGAGCTCTTCTCCAGCGTGCCCGAATCGCGTACGCGCGGCTACGAACCCGGTCGCTTCTCGTTCAACGTCAAGGGCGGTCGCTGCGAAGCCTGCCAGGGTGACGGCGTCATCAAGGTCGAAATGCACTTCCTACCCGACGTCTATGTCCCCTGCGATGTTTGCCACGGCAAACGTTACAACCGCGAAACGCTCGAGATTCAGTACAAGGGTAAGAACATCCACGAGATTCTGCAGATGACCGTGGAGGACGCGCTGGAATTTTTCCACGCCGTGCCCACCGTTGCGCGCAAACTCAAAACTCTGATGGATGTCGGCCTCGGTTACATCCAGCTTGGCCAATCAGCCACCACGCTTTCCGGTGGCGAAGCACAACGCGTCAAGCTGTCGCTCGAACTCTCGAAGCGCGACACTGGCCGCACGCTGTACATCCTCGATGAACCGACCACAGGTCTGCACTTCCAGGACATCCGCCTGCTGCTCGGCGTACTGCATCGCCTGACGGAGCACGGCAACAGCGTGGTGGTGATTGAACACAATCTGGACGTGATCAAAACCGCCGACTGGGTCATCGACCTGGGACCGGAAGGTGGCGCTGGCGGCGGCCGCATCATCGCCGAGGGCACACCGGAAAGCGTGGCCGCCACGAAGGGCAGTTACACCGGGCACTTCCTCAAGCAAGTACTCGCGCATTCACAAACAGACAAAGCAACCGCCGTGAAGAAGAAGCCAGCCGCTAAAAAAGTGGCGTCCACTCAAAAGGCCGACGCCAAGAAGGCCCGCTAATCGCATTCATCAACACATAACAACGATCGCCCGAGGATTCACCCATGAGCGCCACCCTTCAATCAAGCTGGCTCGATAAGCGCCGCATCGTCGCCCAACCCGGTTTCAACCGCTGGCTCGTGCCGCCCGCGGCGCTTGCCATTCATCTGTGTATCGGCATGGCTTATGGTTTCTCGGTGTTCTGGCTGCCGCTCTCACGCGCCATCGGCATCACGCAACCACTGGCCTGCCCAGCGGACATGAGTCTATTAACCGAACTCTTTGCCTCGAATTGCGACTGGAAAATTTCCACACTCGGCTGGATGTACACCCTCTTCTTCGTATTCCTCGGCTCTTCCGCCGCCATCTGGGGCGGCTGGCTCGAACGCGTTGGCCCGCGCAAAGCCGGCGTCGTCTCGGCACTATGCTGGTGCGGCGGCCTGGTGATCTCGGCCATCGGCATCAAGCTCCATCAAATCTGGCTGATGTGGCTGGGTTCCGGGGTCATCGGTGGTATCGGTCTGGGGCTGGGTTACATCTCGCCGGTGTCGACGCTGATCAAGTGGTTCCCGGATCGCCGCGGCATGGCGACCGGTATGGCCATTATGGGCTTCGGTGGTGGCGCCATGATCGGCGCGCCGCTGGCGGATCTGCTCATGAAGTCGTTTGCCACGCCGACCTCCGTTGGCGTTTTTGAAACGTTCCTTGTGCTCGCCGCAATCTACTTCGTATTCATGATCTCGGGTGCACTGGGTTATCGCATTCCTGCCGAAGGCTGGAAGCCGGCCGGCTGGACGCCGCCCCCGCCGTCCAAGAGCACCATGATCACCCAGCATCACGTGCACCTGAGCAAAGCCTGGAAGACACGCCAGTTCTGGCTGGTCTGGACCGTCCTCTGCGTCAACGTGACGGCCGGCATCGGCATCATTGGCATGGCCTCGCCCATGCTGCAGGAAGTTTTCGCCGGCAAACTGATCGGCATCGATCTCGCCTTCAACGAACTCAGCGCCGCACAGAAAACCTCGATCGCCGCCATCGCCGCGGGGTTCACCGGACTACTCTCGCTGTTTAACATCGTCGGCCGATTCTTCTGGGCGTCCTTGTCCGACAAGATTGGTCGGAAGGCGACCTATGCCACTTTCTTCCTGCTGGGTTTCGCCATGTATGCAGCGATCCCCAGCACGGCGGGCAGCGCCAGCCTGGCACTCTTTGTCATCTGCATGTGCGTCATCTTGTCGATGTACGGCGGCTGCTTCGCAACCGTCCCTGCGTATCTGGCCGACATGTTCGGCACCAAATTCGTCGGCGCCATTCATGGCCGTCTGCTCACAGCCTGGTCGGCCGCCGGCATCTTCGGCCCCGTCATCGTTAACTACCTGCGTGAATACCAACTGGCGCACGGTGTGGCACGTGCCGATGCCTACAACATCACCATGTACATCCTCTCAGGTTTGCTCATCATCGGTTTCATCGCCAACTGGCTCATTCGTCCGGTCTCGGAAGAACTCCACATGAGCCAAGAAGAGGCCGCCGCAGAGAAAAAGATTGCGGATGACACCCATGAGCATTTCGTGTCGGACATCGCGGCCATCGCCCACGAAGTCAGCCACTCGGGGAAAATCGCGCTGGCCTGGGCCGCTGTTTCAATCCCCATGGCCTGGGGCATGTGGATTACGCTGCAGAAGGCACTACTGCTCTTCAAGTAATCCGAGCCAATCGCCGCAAAAAAGCCGCCTAAAATTTTGGGCGGCTTTTTATTGGGCACAGACAATCAGCTCTGAATCACTCATATTTTGTAAATATCTCTTTCAGTCGATCTACAGTTTGTCGCCATCTCGGAGCTGTAGGCTTGCAAATAGAGTTTTGGTTCCCAAACATCCCGACTTCTTGCACGGCATCTTGGATAGGTACCGTCTGTAGCCACTTAACTGGAACAAAGTACTCGCATTTTTGGGGATCATCAGCAAACTGCTTGTGGTAACCAGCACGCTTCGCAACGTCCAGAACAGACCTCATACCGTTAGGCGTATTGACTTCAAAGGATTTGGCAGGCTCTAAACGGCCCAAAACTTTTGCAACTCCAACAAAGCCAGCGCCAGGTATCTTTACCCACACACGATCACCCGGAGCAAGCAGTTGCAACGTTCTGCTATACCACGATCCACCACCAGCACAGATAAAACCGTATTCGACTGCATCAACCCACGACCGCTCTGATCCATCACCAAAAGAGTGATAGAACTCACCGTTCCAAGGCTCCGCATGAGCATCTGGTCTTGCAACAGCGTTAACCTGGGTTTCAGCCGGGTCGATTAACCAAGACCTACTAATGTACTGCCCGTTCTCACTTGCAAAGACTTGGAAACACAACACGTTAATGGGTATGTCACGATCGCTCAAGTACCCGATGATGCGTTCTGTACTTGCATCTAATGATGATGCGACGATGATAATTTGGTGACTGGAATTCAGGTTGTCTTCGTCAAGAGATGTCCCAAACTTACTGTTGAACTCTGTCGCCAAGTTCTTACCATCTGAATATCGCGCATAAATCGCTGATATATCTTGTGGTTGCAATCTCTCTACCCACGAAGCATAGTCCAAGGACTGGGCAACTACGTCGCGAGGCGTCTTATCTCGCTTTAATTCAATCAGAACCAGAGAGCTGTCGGGTGCGATAGCCAACAGGTCAATAATGCCGCCATAACCAGTACTTTCTTGCCGACCAATAATCATCCATTCATCAGACAGCATTCGTGGCGACGCGACAATCATCTCTTCAAGAAGCTTTTCGCTCTCAAGTATTGATTGTCTTAACTCTTGGGGAGCCGCACCCACTTTCCATAACGAGGTCTGAATCGGCATACCAAACTCCAGTACGTATCTATGGTCTGCGGCCTTATTCGACCGTCACACTCTTCGCCAGGTTACGCGGTTTATCCACATCCGTACCCTTTGCCAGTGCCGTGTGATACGACAGCAGCTGTAGCGGTACCGTGTGCACGATCGGCGACAGGCTACCGGCAT
>JBDLTT010000057.1:0-8667 GCA_039805725.1 Pseudomonadota bacterium
TTGAGCACGGTAGAGATCGGCACCAGACGGCTGGGGCGGAAGGTGTCGCCCTCCAGTAGGACGCCGGTAATGGCGGTGCTCAGACGCGCCACTTGTTCCCCGGGTTTGTAGCTGATGCCGAACTGTTTACGAACGAGCTGACGCATGGTGATGTCCATGGAGTTTCGGATACGGTAAATGGTTTCTTCCGAAATACCGGTTTTGCCCAGATCTTTTTCGGCTGATTGATAGAGCACGATTGGATCGACCATGACGGTTTTGAAGTCGCTGCGCTTGAAGTCTGGTGCCTGGTATCGGTAAATGCGGATGCCCGGTTGGGTAGCCACTTGCTTTAAGCGGTCGTAATCAGCCGCATCGAGAAATTCATTGGGATCCGGCCGCGAGCCAAAACCCGCGCAAGCGCTCAATAGCAGGGCGAGAAGGCCTGGCAGCAGTACTCGAAGCAGGCGGGTCTTACAGGAATTGGCGGGGGTGAATGTCTGAATCATGGAGTCGGTCATAGGCTGCGTCGGCAGCTGGGGATCTTCAATGCGATAATGGGCAAATTATAAGCCCTGGATACGTCTAATGCCCCGTCACTACCTGGTCACTGGCGCCGCCGGTTTTATCGGTATGCATACTGCCGAACGATTGCTACAGCGGGGAGATACCGTCGTTGGGCTCGATAATCTCAATGACTATTATGATCCGGCTTTGAAGTTGGGTCGATTGGAAGTACTCAAAAAGTATCCGGGCTTCCGCTTTATCAAGGGCGACCTGGTCGACCGCGAATTGATGGCTGAGTTATTTGCCAAAGAGCGGTTTGATGGCGTGGTGCACCTGGCGGCGCAGGCCGGTGTGCGGTACTCGGTGACGCATCCGCATACCTATGCCGACTGCAACCTCACGGGCTTTTTGAACGTGCTGGAAGGCTGTCGCCAGAATCAGGTGGGACACTTGGTTTATGCCTCTAGTTCCAGCGTTTACGGTGGCAATGAAAAAATGCCGTTCTCTGAGGCTGATAGCGTCGACCATCCGGTGAGCCTATACGCCGCGACTAAGCGCGCCAACGAGCTGATGGCGCACAGCTACAGCCACCTGTACCACTTGCCGGTAACGGGGCTGCGCTTCTTCACCGTCTATGGCCCCTGGGGTCGACCCGATCAATCGCTGTTCCTGTTTGTCAGCGCCATGCTCGACAACAAGCCGATCAACGTCTTTAACGAAGGCAAGATGCGTCGTGATTTCACCTATATCGACGATATCGTCGAAGGCGTCATCCGTGTGCTCGATAAGCCCGCAACGCCGGATGCGGCCTTTGATCCGCAGCACCCGTTGCCCCACACCGGCCGTGCGCCGTACCGCATTTTCAACATTGGTAACAGCGATCCGGTGCCGCTCATGGATTTCATTACCGCTATTGAAGCTTCGCTCGGCATGACGGCACAAAAGAAATTTTTGCCGCTTCAGGCCGGCGATGTGACCGAAACCTTTGCTGATACCCTTGCGCTGGATGCCTGGGTCGGCTTTCAGCCGTCGACTTCCGTACGCGACGGGGTAGGACGCTTCGTCGACTGGTATCGCAGCTATTACGGACGCTGATGCGCCATTGTCATGATTCTGTGATGCGGCAGTGGCAAACTGATTCCGTTTAACCGGACACAGCCTATGACTAACGCCAAACCTGCGCTGTTGTGCTTGAACACTGGGTCTTCGAGTGTCAAGTTTTCACTCTATGCGGTGGATGGCCACCAACCGTATTTGGTGTTTAACGGGCAGATTGAGGGCTTGCTGGGTCAGCCGCGCTTCAAGGCTACCGATGCGCAGGGTGCCACGCTAACGGATCAGTCCTGGGATGCCCCCAAGCGCCGTGCCGAAGCGGTCGAGATTATTCTGGATTTTGTCCGCGGCCAAGCGAACGGCTATCGTTTGACCGCCGTGGGTCACCGCGTTGTGTTGGGCGGGATTGAATATCCGCATGCGGTCGTCGTCGATGAAGCCGTGTTGTCGGTATTAGACCGGTACGTGCCAATTGTGCCAAGTCATCAACCGGCGGAAATCGAGGCGATCCGATTGTTGCGTGAGATCGATCCCGAACTGACACAAGTGGCCTGTTTCGATTCAGCCTTTCATCGGACAAAACCGGCGTTGGCCGATCTTTACGCGCTCCCGCTCAGCTATCGTGATCAGGGCATTCGTCGTTGGGGCTTCCACGGGCTGTCGTACGATTACATCAGCACCCGGCTACCAGCGCTTGATCCGACGCTGGCCAAGGGTAAAACGGTGGTGATGCACCTCGGCAGTGGCGCCAGCCTGTGCGGGTTGGTGGGGGGTCGAAGTGCTTATACGTCGATGGGGTTTTCACCGTTGGACGGACTGATGATGGGCACGCGCACCGGGTCGCTGGATCCGATGATTCCGCTCTATCTGATTCAGCAACTGGGAATGACGGTGGCTGACGTTGAAAAGCTCATCATCAAAGAGTCGGGCCTGTTGGGTGTGAGCGGGCTTTCCAACGATATGCGTGATCTGGAAAGCGCCGACACCCCAAATGCGCAACTTGCGATCGACCTTTTTGTCTATATGTTGGCGCGGGAGACGGGCGCCGCCATGGCCGCCATCCAGGGGCTCGATGGCATCGTCTTCACCGCCGGTATCGGCGAACACTCAGCGCACATCCGATCGCTTACTTGTCAGGCACTGGCCTGGGCGGGTGTCGAAATTGACGAGGCAGTAAATCAAGCGCCAGGCAAGGGTGCACGGAAGCTATCCACCCCCGGTAGCCGTATCGGTGTATGGATTATCCCTACCGATGAAGAATCTGTGATCGCCCGCGACACCTGGGCGCTTTCCCGCCAATCGCTACCTGTTTAGTTTAAATCTGTTGGCGTCATCCCGGGGTTTTCACCCGCCCGGGTCTTGTATCTTTCTGGAAAGATAGTTAATATGCCCCGATGGATGATCATGAACAGATACATGCATGGGCAGTCGGGCAAGATCCGCTGGTTGTGCCGCTATTTTTGAACCTGGAGCGGGCGCGCAAAGTGGCGCATGCGCGAGCACGTGCCGTCTGGGATCAACATGGCCTGACCCCGGCAGAGTTCGATGTCTTAGCGACACTACGCAGTACCGAGACACCTCATGAGCTCACGCCGGGTCAGATTCAGGATCGCGTGCTGATTACTTCGGGTGGCCTGACGAAGGTGATCCATCTGCTCGAAGAAAAGCGCTACGTCGAGCGATCGGTGGCGCGTAACGATAACCGCGTCAAACCAGTCCGTCTTACGGTGGCTGGCAATCGGTGTGTAACCAAAGCCATGAAGGCTATCGTGACCATGACCCGCGACTGGATGAATGCGATCCTGACGCAGGATGAAATCCGCAGAGCATCCAGCGTCCTTGGCAAGATGGCGGACTGATGATGCATATTCAAAGCACGCGCAAATCGCTCGGGTGTGCACTGATCCTGGCCTCGTTGCTGACGGCCTGTGCGCCCATGCCGTCACTGGGTCCGGTCGCTGATGCGCGCTCGCCGGAGGCCTTTGAAAGTAGCCAGACGTTTAAAGCACCCGAATCCGAGTGGCCGAGCGACCGTTGGTGGGAGAAATACAAGGATCCCCAACTGAATCAGCTGATTGAAGAGGGCTTGGCCGATGCACCGGATTTGAAAGCAGCCCAGGCGCGTTTGCGTCGTGCTGAGTCACAATCACAATCAGTGGGCTCGGTGTTGTATCCGCAGTTGAGTATGAATGGCACGATCTTCGGTCAGGAGAACAGTATTAATTACACCGTGCCAGCACCCTTTACACCGCAGGGCTGGTATTCCTACGGACAGGGCACGCTGAACTTTAATTGGGAAATCGACTTCTGGGGTAAGAACCGTGCCGCATTGGGCGCAGCAGTTTCAGAAAGCCAGGCGCGTCGCGCCGAAGTCGCCCAGGCACGTTTGATTCTAACGACGGCCATCGCCCGAAGCTACGCTGATTTGGCCAGACTGGTGGCCGATCGCGCTACTGCCGAGAAGGCGCTGGATATTCGTCGCAAGACCTGGGTCTTATTCAATGAACGTCAGCAGCAAGGGCTGGAAAATGTCGGTGCTGTTAGCCAGGCAGCGGGCAAAATGCATCTGGCAGAGAATGAACTGGTGCAGATCGACGTGCGGATGGCCGAGACGCGTAACCGGTTGGCAGCGCTAGTCGGTGCGGGTCCCGATCGTGGCCTGAAGATTCAACCGCCGAGCACCTTGCTGCAGGTACGCTACGCGCTACCGTCAGACATCGGTATCAATCTGGTTGGTCGTCGTCCGGATATCGTGGCATCGCGTTGGCAGGCCGAAGCGGGGCAGAACAGGATTGAAAACCGCAAGGCCCTGTTTTATCCCAACATCAATATTCTCGCCTTTGTGGGTGGGCAGTCACTGGGCATGAACCGGCTGATCGAATCGGGCTCCTACATGAGCAATGCAGGGCCCGCGCTCTATCTGCCAATATTTCTTGGCGGTAAGTTGCGCGCCGATCTCGCCGCCGCACAGGCCGAGTACGATGAGAGCGTCGCCAACTACGAAAAAACCCTGTTGCAGGCACTCAATGAAGTGGCCGATGTGGCGGCGGGGCTGAAACAGCTGCAAAAGCAGATTGATCTGGCGAATCAAAGTGTTGCTGCACAGAACAAGGGTGTCCAGGTGGCGAGCAATCGTTATCGGGGCGGTCTGGCCAATTACCTGGACGTACTCATTGCCGAGGATGAGCTGCTGACGAGCTGGCGTGTGCAGACCGATATGCAGACTCGGGCATTCATCCTGGATGTCGCCATGATCAAAGCGCTGGGAGGTGGCTATCAGACCAGCGCCGTGCAGGATCGACAAGATATCAAAAAAATAGAGGAGTTCCCCCGGTGAGTCGAAAAAAACAGATCGTCAGCAAGATTGCCGAACGTAAGAAGGCATTCAGTATTCTGGGGGGTGTCATTGGTGTCGCAACCATTGCCATCGTGCTCTATTGGGCGCTCTATGGATCACGCTATGTGAGTACCGATAACGCCTACACAGCCGCCGAAATCGCCCAGGTAACACCAGAAATCGATGGCACGATAGCTGCGGTCAATGTGGTGGATACCAATCGTGTCGCCAGAGGCGATGTGCTCGTTCAGATTGATCCCCGGGATATGCAGGTGGCCTATGACAAGGCCAAAGCCAATTATGATCGCGCCAAAATCGATTACGACCGACGCAAGGCCTTATCAACATCGGGTTCGGTGTCTGCTGACGAGTTAACCCGCTCGGAAAACGATCTGGCCCTAACCAGCGCCACATTCCGTGAAGCCACCTTGAACCTGGAGCGAACCACGTTAAAGGCGCCCATCGATGGGGTTGTGGCCAAACGTCAGGTACAACTGGGTCAGCGTGTTCGTGCCGGGGCCCCGCTGATGGTCATCGTGCCGATGGAAAATCTGCACGTCGACGCCAATTTCAAAGAAAGCGAACTGGAAAAAATCCGGGTAGGACAAAAAGTTCAGCTGACGGCTGATCTATACGGTAGTCGTGTGGTCTATCGAGGTGTTGTTGATGGATTTTCCGGTGGTACAGGCGCCGCATTTGCAGCAATCCCTGCACAGAACGCAACAGGTAACTGGATCAAGGTTGTGCAGCGGGTGCCTGTCCGTATTCGATTGGTGCCCGAAGAACTGATTGCGAATCCGTTGAGCGTGGGTGTGTCCATGCGGGTTCGGGTCGATACGCGGAGTGACTGATGTCGACTAAAGACAGCCAGCTGGCACCCCTGACCGGTTGGCAACTGTGGGCAGCGGCCTTCTTTCTGTCGATGGCGAACCTGATCGCCATTCTGGATATGACCATCGCCAACGTGTCGGTGCTCACTATTGCCGGAGGTCTGGCGGTGACGCCAACGCAGGGCACCTGGGTGATTACGTCTTACGCCGTGGCTGAAGCCATTACGGTGCCGCTCACCGGTTGGTTTACCGAACGCTACGGTTCCGTCAAAGTCTTTGTGGTTGCCATGGCGGCCTTTGGTATCTTCTCCGGGTTGGCAGGCATGTCGTCCTCATTGGGTTTTCTGGTATTTGCGCGGGTGCTGCAAGGCATGGCCGGTGGGCCGCTGATGCCGTTGTCGCAAACCTTGTTGTTGCGGATATTCCCTAAAGAAAAGGCGGGCGCTGCCACGGGCATCTGGGCGATGACCACGCTCATCGGCCCGGTATTGGGCCCCATCCTTGGTGGGTGGATTTGTGATAACTACACCTGGCCGTGGATCTTTCTCATTAATTTGCCGATTGCCGCTGCCTGCGCCTGGATTTGCTGGAAAATCCTGCGTCGATACGAAACCAAAATTATGGTCAAACCGATCGATGTGGTGGGTTTCGTACTCCTACTCATCTGGGTTGGCTCGCTTCAAATCATGCTGGACGAAGGCAAGAATCTCGATTGGTTTACGTCACCGATCATTGTCGGCCTGGCGATTGTGGCAGCAATTGGCTTTGTGGCGTTTCTCATCTGGGAATTTACCGAAGCCCATCCGATTGTTGATCTTCGGGTCTTTCGGCACCGTGGCTTTACAGCGGCGGTAATCACCATCTCGCTCACTTTCGCCGGTTTTTTTGCAGCCAACGTCCTCACGCCGTTATGGCTGCAAAGCTTCATGGCCTATACCGCGACCGATGCGGGCATGACCACGGCCTGGATCGGTATCACGGCGTTTTTTATCGCGCCGGGGGTCGCTGCGATGTCGATGAAGATGGACCCACGAAAACTCGTGTTCTACGGCATTCTCTGGTTAGGGCTTGTTACGCTCTATCGCACGATTGCCACCACTGATATGGCCTATTGGGATATTGCGTTCCCTTTAATGTTACTGGGGCTGGGGATGCCCTTCTTCTTCATTCCGTCCACCGCGGCCGCGCTGAGCAGCGTCGATGAAGAAGAAACCAACTCTGCAGCGGGGCTGATGAATTTCATGCGTACGTTGTCCGGTGCGATTGCCACCTCGATGGTTACCACTTACTGGGAAGATGAGATTACCCGTAACCGAGCTGATTTGGTGGGCATCATTGATCCCGGGCAAGTCATAGCCAATCAACTCAGCAGTCAGGGGATGAGCGAGGCACAGGTGATGCTCGTCCTGGAACGTATGGTGGTCGAACAAAGTGTGATGCTGGCCACCAACGAATTAATGCTGGCGGTGGCGCTCATATTGATAGCCTCTGCCTTCTTCATCTGGCTGGTGCCCAAACCCTCCCGGACCATTGACCCATCGGCCATGCATTAACCTTGATAGCGATCGTGAGCTGCTGTTTTAATCGGTCTGGGCTGTTTTTCGAGGGACTAGGCGAGTGAACCTTGCATCAATGATGCGCTTGTAATACATTTGTCACGTTATTTCGAGAAAATTGGAAACATGGAAACGCTAAATGCCGCCGACTTACTTGCTGCCTTGGGTCACGAGTCCCGTCTCTCCATCTACCGCTTACTGGTTGAGGCGGGTCCGGAGGGCGTGAATGCCTCGTCGATCGCTGAGCAGTTGGGTTTGCCGGCTGCCACGGCATCGTTCCATCTTTCCAATCTGAGCCGAGTCGGTTTGATCAAAGCCAGACAGGAAAGCCGTTTCATCTACTACGCCACAGATTACAGCGTGATGGATGAGCTTCTCGCATTCCTGACAGACAAGTGTTGTCAGGGTCAGAGCTGTCTGCCCAAAACCGAACAGGTTGATACGACCGAAAAAAGACGGAAAAGGGCAGGCTGCGTAACGTCTTGTTGAGGTGAACGATGTCCGAAAAAGTTTTTAACGTACTTTTCCTGTGTACGGGCAATTCTGCGCGCAGTGTTATTGCCGAAGCCGTCCTTAACCAGCTGGGACAGGGTCGCTTTAAAGCCTACAGCGCGGGCAGTATGCCAGCAGGAATGGTTAATCCGCATGTGCTGGATCTGCTTCAACGTAATCGCATGCCCACCGATGATATTCGCAGCAAGAGCTGGGATGAATTCGCCAGCGCTGATGCGCCAAAACTCGATTTTGTGATTACCGTCTGCGATAACGCTGCTGGAGAAGTCTGTCCGGTCTGGCCGGGCCAGCCGATGACTGCACACTGGGGTCTGGAAGACCCAGCTGTGGTGGCGGATGAAGAAGAACAGAAGCGTGCGGTTTCAAACGCATTCATGCAACTCAATCGCCGTATTGGAATCTTCGTTAATTTGCCGCTTGATAAATTGGCACGCCATTCGCTCCAGCAAGAACTCGACGATATCGGTTCGCTACCGCGAAATTAAGGAACCATGATGAGCAATATTAAAAATATCCTTATCCTCTGCACCGGCAACTCCTGCCGGTCACAGATGGCTGAAGCCCTCATTACTCATGACCTAGCCGGGTTAGCAAAAGGTCTGTCTGCTGGTACAAAGCCGCAGCCGAAGGTCGCTGGCGGTGCGATTGAGGCATTGAAGTTGGCAGGATTGCCGACGGAAGGGCTTTACCCAAAAGATATCGACGCAGTCATCAACGAGCCGATTGATTTGGTGGTGACCGTCTGTAATAACGCCAACGAAGCCTGCCCGATATTCCCGAAGCCGGTGCCACGTATTCACCTGCCGTTCCATGACCCACATGGTGAGCCGTTGGAGAGTTTTGTGCAGGTTCGTGATGAGATTCGTGCGAAGTTGATTCCAGCAGTTCGTGA
>JBDLTT010000058.1:0-2873 GCA_039805725.1 Pseudomonadota bacterium
GTTCGCCGGCCCCACCCCATATCCACCTAAACCTATTCACGAAAGTTTGCATGCTGCGCGAAACCGACCGCTTTGTCCGCTTCCATTTCCCCGAACTCTCGATCCGTGGCGCCTGGGTGCACCTCGACGATACGTATCGCGCGCTGATTACCGGGCGCAACTATCCGGCGGCCGTTAGCCGGATGCTCGGTGAAATGGCCAGCGTGACCGCGCTGATGGCGGGTCAGCTGAAGCACCCCGGTCGACTGACCTTCCAGATGCGTGATCCGGGCCCGATCAGTCTGCTGGTGATGGATTGCACCGACAAGCTCGGGTTGCGTGGTACCGCGCAATGGGACAACACCTTTGCGGCGAAACTGCAGAACCCGGATTTTCACTGCCTGAACACGCATGGCGATGCCGAAGACACGGCCAGCCGCCTGATGATGACGCTGGATGCGCAGCAGTTCAGCACCCCGTGGCAGAGCTTTGTGCCGCTGGTCGGGCAATCGCTGTCGGAGGCCTTTGGTCACTATCTGACGCAATCCGAGCAGCAACCTACCCTGCTCACTCTAGCGGCCGACGACACCCGGGCTGCCGCCCTATTCCTGCAGGCAATGCCGGGCGCGGACGAGGCAGATGCCGATGGCTGGAACCGGATGACGCATCTGTTCGGCACCCTGACCGAGCAAGAACTGCTGCAACTCGATCCGGCGCCGTTACTGACGCGACTGTTTCCCGAAGAACTCATCAGCCTGGCGCCCGGCCAGGCCTTACACCACGCAGGCGAACGCAATTGGGACAAAGTTCGCAACATGGTGCGCGGCCTGGGCAAAGATGAAGTGGATGCGATTCTGCGCGAGCATGGCGCGGTCGTGATTCACGACGAGCTGAGCAATCAGGAATACCGGTTTACCCCGGATGAAGCGCTGGCGCTGTTTACCTCAGATCACACGCACACGCATCAGGGACAGACCCTGCACTAAGGCAGCCGCCGATCAATTACGATTGGCGAGTACCTTGCCGGGATTCATCAGCCCTTTGGGATCCAGCACGTCTTTGAGTTTGCGCATCAGATCGATGCTGCCGGCCGGCGCATGTTGCTGTAACCATCCCGTTTTAAGTTGACCGATGCCATGCTCGGCGGCGATGCTGCCACCCAGACGGGCAACCAACTCATACACGATACGATTGGCTTCGTCGCTGCGCGCGATGAGTGCCGTGTTCTGTGCCGCGTCGGGATACGACAGGTTGTAATGCAGGTTACCGTCACCGATATGGCCAAACGCTACGATACGGATACCCGGAAAGGTTCCCTCCAACGCGGCGGACGCATCATTGATAAAAGCCGGAATGTGCGAGATCGGCAAACCGATGTCGTGCTTGATCGAGATCCCTTCACGTTTCTGCGCTTCGGCCAGGCCCTTGCGAATCGCCCACAGCGCCTGCTGACCGGAGGTATCGGTCACCATGACACCGCTTGCGCAACCCTGCGCTGTGCACGCACGCTGCCAACCGTCGAGCAAACTTTCTAGAAACGCGGCGTCATGGGCGGCGACCTCGATCATCAGCGCCCAATGACTGGGACACAGTGGCCAATGTGCGCCAGCCGGCAGCGTCGCCTCGGGCAAATGGTGACGCACCAGTGCCAGCGCTGGCGCGGAAATCAGCTCGGCGGCCGTTTGCGTGCCCGCAAACACCGATTGTGCCCGTTCGTGCGCCCGCACGGCGCTGTCGGTGTCGGGTAGATCCAGCCAGATCAGCGCGCGCGCCGATGCACGGGGATAGAGCTTCATGGTGGCGGCGGTAATCAGACCCAGCGATCCTTCGGCGCCGATAAACCATTGCTTGAGATCGAATCCGGTGTTGTCTTTGCGTAAGCCACCGAGCTTCGACCAGATCGTGCCGTCGGGCAGCACCACTTCGAGCCCCAGGCAGAGATCACGCGTCATGCCATAGCGCAGTACCTGCAGACCACCCGCATTGGTGGCCAGCGTGCCGCCGAGCGTGCTGCGGTGACCCGCACCCAGCGTGAGCGGATAAAGCCGATCGACGCTTTCGGCTGCCGCTTTCAACTCGTCGAGGGTGGCGCCAGCTTCGGCGGTGATGCTGAAGTTTCTGGCGTCGACATCACGGATGCGATTCATGCGCGTCATAACAACCACTACGGCACGACCAGATCCATCGGGAGTGGCGCCACCACACAGGCCGGTGTTGCCACCTTGCGGGACGATGGGCGTATTTGCCGCGACACAAAGACGCACGACTTCGGCGACCTGCGCCGTACTTTCTGGCAAGACGACGGCGAGCGCGCATCCGTGATAACGATCGCGCCAGTCATTCAGATACGTCGCTTGCGCAGCCGGATCGGTGAGCACCTGATCGGCGCCGAGGCAGGCTTGCAACTGCGCGATCAGAGGTTGGCGCATGTCAGTTGACCGCAGCGGCGGCGAGCGGTTCGGCGTAGAGGTCGTGCTCGTCGGCATCGATGATGCGGACGGCGACGCGATCCCCCGGCGCGCAATCGGTAAAGCCCATCATCTGTACAACGCCGTCGATGTCGGGGGCTTCGCGCCAGCTACGACCCATAGCGCCCTCGTCGTCGACATCATCGATGACGATGACTTCTTCCTGTCCGATGCGCTGCGCCAGTTTGTCGGCGGAAATATCGGACTGGAATTGCATCAGGCGCATGCGGCGCGACTCACGCTCTTCTTCGGGTACCGGGTCCGGCAGCGCATTGGCGGTTGCCCCGTCGACGGCGGAGTACGCGAAAGCGCCCACACGATCGAGCTGCGCGGCTTCGAGAAAACCGAGCAGCGTCTGAAAATCGGCTTCGGTTTCACCGGGAAAGCCGGTGATAAAGGTCGAGCGGATCACGAGCTCCGGGCAGA
>JBDLTT010000059.1:0-8226 GCA_039805725.1 Pseudomonadota bacterium
ACGCCGGCGACACACTGCCTCCACCTTACGATACGAAAAAGTACGATGTGGTGCTGGCCAATATTCTGGCCAATCCGCTACGCATTCTTGCCCCTGCGCTGACTGCACGCCTGAAGCCCGGTGCATCACTCGTCCTTGCTGGCCTGCTTGTTGAGCAGGCAGAAGAACTGATCGGCATCTACAGCCCCTGGCTAGACATGCGCGTCGCCGACACCCAGGAAGGTTGGAGTCTACTCGTAGGCTGCGCTCCCGAATAAGCTTTCCAAATCTCATTCTCACTGAACGACTATCGCTATGAGTAAGAAAACCCTGATCTGCGGCTCCCTCGCATTCGACAACATCATGGTCTTTAACGGCCGCTTTCGCGAACAGATTCTGCCGGAGCAGATTCACATTCTGAACGTGGCCTTTCTGGTGCCTGAGATGCGTCGTGAATTTGGCGGCTGCGCCGGCAACATCGCTTACGCACTGCACAGTCTGGGTGGCCAAGCCGAAATCATGGCGACCGTGGGCGAGGATGGCATTGCGTATCTGGATCGTCTCGATGCGCAGGGGATTTCACGCAAGCATGTGCGCAAGGTACCGGGCAGCTTTACCGCACAAGCCTTTATTACGACAGATCTGGATGACAACCAGATCACGGCGTTTCATCCCGGCGCCATGGGCCATGCACACCTGAATGAGGTAGGCCATGCCGAGAACGTAGGTCTAGGCATCGTCGCTCCGGATGGTCGGGATGCCATGATTGAACACGCCCGCCAGTTTGCCGAAGCGAACATTCCATTCATTTTCGATCCGGGTCAGGGGCTACCGATGTTCGATGGTAACGACCTGAAACAGTTCCTAGCACTTGCCACCTATGCGTGCGTGAATGACTACGAGGCGCAGATGCTATGCGATCGCACTAGTCAAACGCTGGAGCAACTTGCCGAAAATGTAGCGGCACTAATCGTGACGCGCGGTGGCGAAGGCGCCTGGATCTTTACGGGCGGCAAACGCATTGACATCGAAACGGTACAACCCGAAGCCATCATCGACCCGACAGGTTGTGGCGATGCCTTCCGCGGTGGCCTGCTCTTCGGGCTCGCCAACGGCTACGACTGGCAGAAAACCGGCCGTCTTGCATCATTGATGGGTTCGATCAAGATCGCTCACGCTGGTCCACAGAATTACAAAGTGGATTTTGCCCAGGTGGCGAAGCGCTTCGAAGCCGCATTCGGCGAGCCGCTCTAAACTGCGACCGGCATGAGTACTGAACCGACACCGAGGCTCATGCGCTTTGCACGCGGGTCGCGAGTCATCGCACATTTGCTGGGTGGTCTGGTCTGGGTCTTGGTTGCTTTCCCGTTTTTTTCGGTCGAACGGCGCCGCTTAATACGAACGCGCTGGTCACAAGAGCTGCTCCGTTACTTCGGCTTTACGCTAAAAATCAATGGCGCACTTCCCGCGCAAGCAGGGCTGATTGCCGCGAATCACGTCAGTTGGATCGACATCTTCGCCGTCAACGCGCTGACACCGGTGTCTTTCGTTTCTAAGGATGACGTCATTCACTGGCCGATCATCGGCACACTGGCGCGCCATAATGAAACCATCTTCTTACAGCGCGGCAGTCGTGGTCACGCACATACGATCGGCAAGGATATGGCTAAACGACTCGAGGGTCACAGCTGGCTCGCAGTATTTCCGGAAGGGACAACTACCGATGGTACGCACCTGCATCCGTTTCATGCCGCCTTGCTCCAACCGGCCATTGATGCGGGCGTTCCTGTGACGCCCGTCGCGCTGCGCTATGAAGACATGTCGGGTAACCAGTCGCTGTTACCGGCTTATACCGGCAATACCTCGCTATGGGAAAGCTTCTGCATGATTCTGTCGGCGCGCCGTCTGGTGATTCGGCTAACGATTGGTGAACCGGTACAGATTGAACCCGGATCAGGCAGCCAGGGGCGCAAGCAACTGGCACGAGCGCTGCACGACGAAATCAATAGAGCGATTTATTCCTGATCGCCCAGCGTCGACTGGCGACGCAGTTCACGCAGTTTCACGTATTTCATGAAGCTGTTCTGACAGCCAATAACAATGTGTACGAAGCCCGGCAAACCATCCTGCCAACCACCCCGCACTAGCCAGAACTTTAGAAAACGGGTGATTGGCGACAACACGATGCGCGCTAGTGGCGCTTTTTCGCCACGTGCCAGCGCCCGCTGCGCGGCCAGTGTGGTGTAGCGATTCTGTTTATCCAGATACACCTGGATATCATCGGCGCTGTAATGCAAGAGGTCGCCTTCGATCGTCCGCGGCGCCTGATCGGATAACACGTGCTCATGCACGATATCGTCTGACCAATGGGCAGCATCGCGCCGGAATAAGCGCGTGTTGTAATCGGGATAGCCCTCGCCATGTTTCAGTGCGCGACCCATAAAAACATTGCAGCGCGCAAAGCGATAAACCGGGTACGCTGGCACGCCATCACCGAACGCATTGAGAATGCTGCGAGCCAGTTCGGGCGATAACGCTTCGTCGGCATCCAGGCACAGTACCCAATCGTTACGCGCCAGGCTGACGGCATGGGCTTTCTGTGGACCAAAACCGGCCCAGGCGTGTTGCTCGAAACGGGCGCCGAATTCGGCGGCGATACTCGCCGTTTGATCAGTACTTCCGGAGTCCACAAGAATGATCTCATCGGCAAACGGTACCGAGACCAACACGTCACGCAAACGAACGCCGGCATTCAGGGTAATGAGAACGAGTGAAAGCGGTAGTTTCCGGGACATAGGGTCTAATGGGGTCTGCTGCGGGCGGCTATAATGAGAGTAATGTCACGAGATTATCACTAATGCAGCCCAAGCTTTCTAACCCAGCGCGTTTTCTGTTGATGAAAACGTCGTCGCTGGGCGATGTACTGCACAATCTTGCCGTGGTGAGCGATCTGCGCCGGGTTTTTCCCGGCGCCGCCGTCGATTGGTGTGTCGAAGCGCCCTTTGCCGAAATCCCTGCCTGGCATACCGGTGTCCGCCGGGTGATTCCAGTGGCTATACGCCGTTGGCGCAAATCTCTCTTTAACGCGGATACCTGGGCCGAGATCCGTCTGGCGCTCTCGGCACTTCGCTCGGAGCATTACGACGCGATCATCGATACGCAGGGCTTGGTCAGAAGCGTGCTGTTGGCGCAACTGGCGCATGGCCCTGTCTATGGACAAAACCGCCATGAAGCGCGCGAAGCGCTCTCGGGGCTCCTGGTCACGCATCCCCTGAACGTACCCTATTCCTTACATGCGGTAGATCGCTATCGCATGATTGCGGCGACAGCGCTGGGCTATGCCGACCGCCTGCCTTCGCTGCCACTGGACTTTGGTCTGGACGATCGGTTTCCGCGCCAACCGGGCAATGAAGTGTTTCTGTTCACGAACACCAGCCGCGATAAAAAACTTTGGCCTGAAGGTGATTGGATCAACGTCGGGCGTCAGCTGCGCAGCGTGGGTTTAGTACCGGTCTTTACGGCCGGCAATGAGATTGAGGCAGCACGCTCGCAACGGATTGCCGCCGGCATCGCCGAGGGCGATACACTCGGTGAGATCTTGTTCCGACCGACCCTGACGCAACTGACCGAACGGCTGTCCAAAGCGCGCCTGTGCCTGGGCGTCGATACCGGCTTCACGCACATCGCCTGTGCATTGGAAATACCGACCATCGCCATTTTTACCGATACCGATCCGGCACTCGCCGGTGGCTTTGGTTTGGGACAACGCGCGACCTTTGGGCACCTTGACACCATTCCACCGGTTGCCGATGTGGTGGGCCAACTGCGCACCTGGGGCGTGCTGCCGGCATGAGTAACACCCCTCAGAAAGCGCCCTGGCCGTACCGCCTCTTCCTGGTGCTGGTGGTGCCGTTTGCGCTCTTGCGCCTATGGTGGCGCGGTCGCAGGCAACCGGGTTACCGCCAACATATCGGCGAACGCTTCGGCTTTATCACCCTACCGGATGATCGCCCGATCCTCTGGCTGCACGCGGTATCGGTCGGCGAAACGCGCGCCGCCGAACCGCTGGTTGACGCGCTATTGGTGCAATACCCGAACCACCGCATTTTGCTGACGCACATGACGCCGACCGGTCGGGCAACCAGTACCAGCCTGTATCAGGATCCACGCATTTCAATTGCTTACGTACCCTACGATCTAACAGGCGCTGTCGATCGTTTTCTCAAGCGTGTGCAGCCAGCATTAGCGCTACTGATGGAAACCGAGATCTGGCCAAACCTGATTTTGCGCTGTCGGTTACGTGATGTACCGGTCTTGCTGATCAATGCACGACTTTCCGAACGATCTGCCCGGCGCTACAAACGCTTCAGCGGCAGCATTCGCCCGGTGCTGGCGGCGCTGAATGCCACCGGCGCCCAGACGCCGGCCGACGCGAGCCGCCTTGCAGCTCTGGGCGCGCATCCAGTCGTTGTGACCGGCAACCTCAAATTTGATGTACGTATCAATCCCGAGATGCAGGCGCTGGGCCAGACATGGCGACATGGTCTGCCGATGCAACGGCCGATCTGGCTTGCCGCCAGTACGCGTGAAGGCGAGGAGGCCACCATCCTGGCAGCCCATCGTCTGGTCTGCGAACGCCTCTCGGATCAAAAGCCGTTACTGGTGTTGGTGCCCCGCCATCCACAACGCTTTAATGATGTGGCTAACGAGATACGTCGTGAAGGATTTTCTATGGCGAAACGTAGCGAATGCCCCCCCAGCGTGACAACTCAAGTCTGGTTAGGCGATTCGATGGGCGAAATGGTGGCGTACTACACCATGGCTGATGTGGCTGTCATTGGCGGCAGCTTGTTGCCGTTTGGCGGGCAAAATCTGATTGAGGCCGCAGCCTGTGGAACACCTTTGGTGATGGGGCCACACACGTACAATTTCCAGGCAGCCGCCGAACTTGCGGAAAGCTCGGGCGCCGCGCATCGTCTATATGATGTCAATCCGACGCACCTGGCCGATGCAGTGATAACGCTACTGAGTGACGTAGCTTATCAGGCACAGACACGGTCGGCTGCAGCACATTTTGTCGGTAGTGCTACCGGCGCGACTGAGCGCACCTGCACACTGATTCGACAGGTATTACGCTAGTTTCTCAGCAATGGCTGCATTGCCGCCCAGACTTCGTCGGGCGTAATACTGGTCAAACATTCGCTGACTTTGCCGCCACCGCAGCCGTCCAGTCCACACGGCCGGCAATTAAAATGGTGGCTACGGGTAACCACCTGATGCTGTCCGAACCGTGGCGTACCCCATGGTCCCCAATGGCCCTCACCGGATGGCCCAAACAACACGACCACCGGCGTACGCATGGCGGCGGCAATATGCATCGGTGCGGAATCAACCCCGGCAAAACAACGGGCCTGCCCAGTCAATGCGCCTAGTTCTTTGAGCGTAAGTGCACCGACGAGACTGGCTGCAGCGGGTTCATTACGCTCCGCCAAGGCTTGTTGTATCCGGTTGATGAGATGACCCTCTTTATCGCCCGGCGCGGCGGTGAGCACCACCGGCCAACCAGCGGCGCGGATACGCGCGATGATCTCGGCCCAGCCTTCGGCGGTCCAGCATTTGAAATGCCAGCGCGAGGGCGGGTGTAGATGGACAAACTTGCCGGGCTCTAAGCCCAGCGATTGCAGTCGAACAGCGACATGCGCTTCAGCCTCGACACCGGGGACGAATGTCAGAGTGCGTTGCGGTTGAGCGGGCTGAATGCCCAAGCGGCGTAGCGCATCGAGATTCTGCTCAACGACATGGCGGCGGCCGCTACCCATAATAGGCGACACAAAATGTGTGAAGCTCCCTTTCCAGAAGCGGCCACGACCGTTCACCCGCGGCGCCACGGCATAACGCGGCTTGAGCAAGCGCGACAGCCAAGCACCACGCGGGTGCTCAGTGAGGTGAACGATGAGATCGAATTGGCGTGACTGAAGTGTCTTGAGTAATGACCATTCGGCCTTGGCCTGCTCCACAAGTCCGCTGCGCTTCCAGGCGCGATCAATGACATGCAGCCGATCCAGATCGGGGTGCCCTGCAAGCATCTCGACGGTATCCGCATAGACCAGAGCATCAATCCGCGCCTGCGGCACTGCCGCTTTGAGTGTGCTGAGCACGGGCGATGCCAGCAACACATCGCCATGGTGACGCAATTTGGTCACCAGAACGCGACGAATGTTGTGAAGTGGAATAGCGTCAGCAGGCATGGCGCTATTGTACCGGCGCAGCGACAATTTGTTCGGGTGTAAATTCTAGGGCCAACACCTGCCCGTAGTCATAACGCAGATCCAGCCAGCGCTCGCCCGGCAAGTCTTGTTGATGCGCCTGCAGCGCACGCATCACACCCGCATGGGCCACGACGATCGCTGCTTTATGATGGGTAGATATCTCTTGCAGCCAATGCAATGCTCGTAACTGGAGTTCATACCCTGTTTCACCACCCGGCGGCCGAAAACCGGCGACATCATTCGCCCAGGCATCGAGGCTTGCAGCGCCTATGGCGTCCCAGGTCTGCATCTCCCATTCGCCAAAATTGAGCTCCTGCAAACGATCATCAAATCGAGCCTCGACACTCAAGCAGATCGCAATTTCGGCACAGCGGCGCAAAGGGCTACTAAACACCGGCGCATCCGCTGGCACCTGTGTACGCAGCGCAGCCACTTTGTGCGCCCGATCCACTGCTGATTCTTTCAAACCCAGATCGGTCTGTCCGTAACAGACACCGGATGCCACGTCGGGTTCGAAGTGACGGATTAACCAGAGGCGCACGGTGAATTAGATCTTTTCTGAAATGCCGGCCGAAGCAAAGCTCGCCATCTCGTTGAGAAAGCCTACGGCAGCTTGCAGCAGCGGCCAGGCCAGAGCGACCCCCGTACCCTCACCCAGGCGCAAACCAAGATCCAGTAATGGCTGCGCGTTCATGGCCTCAAGCTGAACTCGATGTCCCGCTTCTGCCGAGCGATGGCAGTAGACACAGTAATCCCGGACCGCTGGTTGAATACGCATCGCAACCAATGCCGCCGCTCCGACAACAAAACCGTCTATCATCACAACCATTCGGCGTTCGGCAGCCGCCATAATAACGCCGACCATCGTGGCGATTTCGAAACCGCCAAACTGACGCAATACATTCAAAGGGTCAGTCATTTTGCCCGTGCGCGCGATGGCCTGGCTGAGCAATTGTTGCTTGCGGGAAAGGCCGGCGTCATCCAGACCTGTGCCACGGCCGACACAGTCGGCCAGCGGCTGTTTGCTCAGGCAATGCGTAATCAGGCTGGCCGAAGCCGTGTTGCCAATTCCCATTTCGCCCAGGCCAATGACGTTGCAACCTTGCTCGGCATAACGCGCGACGAGGGCCGCGCCGTTATCGATGGCCGTCGCACATTGTTCGGTCGTCATCGCTGGCGCTTCGAGATAGTTCTCGGTGCCGAGGGCAACCTTGGCATCGATCAGCCCATCACGTGCGCCGAAGTCGTGCGCGACGCCGCAATCAACGACGGCGAGCGGCAAACCGTGCGTGCGCGTAAAGACGTTAATCGCGGCGCCGCCGGCAAGAAAGTTCTCGACCATTTGCCAGGTCACATCTTGCGGATACGCCGAGACGCCCACTTTCGCCGCCCCATGATCGCCAGCGAATACCAGCATTTGTGGCTGCGTGAGTTGGGGCGTTTCGCTTTGCTGGATTAGACCGATCTGTAAAGCGAGCTGTTCCAGTTGGCCGAGCGCGCCAAGCGGCTTGGTTTTTCCGTCAATCTTTTTTTGTAGCGTATCCGCCAGCGCACCCGCTGTCGATTGAATCTTGAATTGATGCATGAGGCTAGCGATCCTTAATTTAACTGCGCAGTGAGAGTGGCATTCCTGCGACACAGAGCGTCACACGCTCACAGTGCGCGGCAATTTCCTGATTGAGACGGCCCTGCTCATCGGCAAAACGGCGCGCCAATCGATTCTCTGGGACGACACCGGAGCCGATCTCGTTGCTCACCAGAATAATTTCACCGGGCAAATTAGGTAGCACATCAAGCAGGGCCTGACGCTCTTGTGCCAAGAGCGCACAATCGATCGGTTTGCCTGCTTCCATCTGCATGCCCGCTTGGCCCTTAAAGACCAAAGCCGATAGCCAGAGGGTGATGCAATCGACAATGAGGCAACGATCAGCTGCCGCCTGCAACTTTAACGTATCGGCCAGTTTCACAGGTTCTTCGA
>JBDLTT010000060.1:0-25547 GCA_039805725.1 Pseudomonadota bacterium
GCACCGGGCGTGATCTGGCGTAAGTCGGTGTCGCAACCGCTGCAAACCGGTGTTAAGGCGATTGACGCCATGGTGCCGATCGGCCGTGGTCAGCGTGAGCTGATCATTGGTGACCGTCAGACCGGTAAGACCGCCGTTGCCGTTGATACCATCCTGAACCAAAAGGGTCAGGGCGTGACCTGTATCTACGTGGCGGTTGGTCAGAAGGCTTCGACCATCGCCAATGTGGTGCGCACGCTGGAAGAGCACGGCGCGCTGGAGTACACCATCGTTGTCGCCGCGACCGCTTCGGATCCGGCCGCCATGCAGTTCATCGCACCGTACGCCGGCTGCACGATGGGCGAATACTTCCGTGATATCGGCGAAGATGCCCTGATCATTTACGACGATCTGACCAAGCAAGCTTGGGCCTATCGCCAGATTTCGCTGCTGCTGCGTCGTCCGCCGGGCCGCGAAGCCTACCCGGGTGATGTGTTCTATCTGCACTCGCGTCTGCTGGAGCGTGCTGCTCGCGTGAGCGAAGAGTACGTCGAGAAGCTGACCGATGGCGCCGTCAAGGGCAAGACCGGTTCGCTGACCGCGCTACCGGTGATTGAAACCCAGGCGGGTGACGTTTCGGCCTTCGTTCCGACCAATGTCATTTCGATTACCGACGGCCAGATCTTCCTGGAAACCGACCTCTTCAACGCAGGTATCCGTCCGGCTATTAACGCCGGTATCTCGGTGTCGCGTGTGGGTGGTGCTGCTCAGACCAAGATCATCAAGAAGCTGTCGGGCGGTATCCGTACCGACCTCGCCCAGTATCGTGAACTGGCTGCCTTCGCGCAGTTCGCTTCGGATCTGGACGATGCAACCCGCAATCAGCTGGAACGCGGTCGCCGCGTTGTGGAAGTGCTGAAGCAGCCACAGTACGAGCCGCTGAGCATTTCGAAGCAAGCCGTGGTGCTCTACACGATCACCCGTGGCTATGCCGATGATGTGGAAGTGCCGCGCGTTCTGGAATTTACGCGTAGCCTGATCAGCGACATCGAACACAAGAACGCTGCCCTGATGCAAAAGATGGAGCAGACCAAAGATCTGGACGCTGATTCGGAGAAAGCACTCGTTGCTGCCATCGAAGCATTCAAGTCTGCTTGGGTTTGATCTAGGAGAGCGCCATGCCAAGCGGCAAGGAAATCCGTACTAAGATCAAAAGCGTAGAAAACACGCGGAAGATCACCAAAGCCATGGAGATGGTGGCGGCATCCAAAATGCGTAAAGCGCAGGAACGGATGCTCAAAGCCCGTCCTTATGGCGAAAAGATCCGCCGCGTAGCCGCGAATCTTTCGCATGCGCTGTCAGAGTACCGCCATCCGTTCCTCGAGAAGCGTGACCAGATCAAGAAGGTCGGCATCATTCTCGTGACTTCGGACAAGGGTCTCTGCGGCGGCTTGAACACCAACGTACTGCGTCAACTCGTCAATAAAATGCGCGAGCTTGATGGTAAGAACGTCAAGGTTCAGGTCACGGCGATTGGTAGCAAAGGCCTCGCTTTCCTCCAGCGCAACGGCGCAGAAATCGTGTCGGATGTCGTCGGTATGGGCGATAACCCGCACATTGATAGCCTCATCGGGCCGATCAAGGTGCAGATTGACGCCTTTAACGCCGGAGAAATCGACGAACTGCACATCGCCTACACACGCTTCGTCAACACGATGCGTCAGGAGCCGGTAGTTGAACAACTGCTGCCCCTGTCAGGTGATGCGGTCGGTTCTGCCAAAACGAGCTGGGACTATGTCTACGAGCCGGATGCCAAGTCCGTGATCGATGATCTGCTGGTGCGTTATCTCGAGGCGCTGGTTTACCAGTCCGTCGCCGAGAACATCGCATCAGAACAAAGTGCTCGGATGGTGGCCATGAAGGCCGCTTCCGATAACGCTAAAAACGTAATTGAAGAGCTGAAGCTGGTCTACAACAAGACCCGCCAGGCAGCAATTACCAAAGAGCTGTCCGAGATCGTCAGCGGCGCAGCAGCGGTTTGATTTTTTTAGATTAGGGATATAACGATGAGTCAAGGAACAGTCGTTCAGTGCATTGGTGCTGTGGTTGATATCCAGTTTCCGAAAGAGCACATGCCTAAAGTCTTCGAGGCCCTCACCCTCGACGATAGCGCCAGCAATAGCTTGGTGGAATCGGGTCTGACTTTTGAAGTTCAACAACAGCTCGGTGACGGCATCGCCCGTACGATTGCGCTGGGTTCGACCGACGGTATCCGTCGCGGCATGAAGGTGAACGCTTCGGGCGCACCGATCTCGATCCCGGTTGGCCACGGTACGCTGGGTCGTATCATGGACGTGCTGGGTCGTCCGATCGACGAAGCCGGCCCGATCGCTTGTGACGAGCGTCGCCCGATTCACCGCGAAGCCCCGGCGTTCGACGAACTGTCGCCATCGGTGGAACTGCTCGAAACAGGCATCAAGGTGATTGACCTGATCTGCCCGTTCGCTAAGGGCGGTAAAGTGGGTCTGTTCGGTGGTGCCGGTGTGGGCAAGACCGTGAACATGATGGAACTCATCAACAACATCGCCAAGCAACACTCGGGTCTGTCGGTGTTTGCCGGTGTGGGTGAGCGTACCCGTGAAGGTAACGACTTCTATCATGAAATGAAGGACTCCAACGTTCTGGATAAAGTCGGCATGGTGTTCGGTCAGATGAACGAACCTCCGGGCAACCGTCTCCGCGTCGCGCTGACCGGTCTGACCATGGCCGAGCGTTTCCGTGACGAAGGCCGTGACATCCTGTTCTTCGTGGATAACATCTATCGTTACACCCTGGCCGGTACCGAAGTATCCGCGCTGCTGGGTCGTATGCCTTCCGCCGTGGGCTACCAGCCGACACTGGCTGAAGAAATGGGTCGTCTGCAAGAGCGTATTACCTCGACCAAGACCGGTTCGATTACGTCGATCCAGGCCGTTTACGTGCCTGCCGATGACTTGACCGACCCGTCGCCGGCGACTACCTTCCTGCACTTGGACTCGACCGTTGTTCTGTCGCGTGACATCGCCGCACTGGGTATCTACCCAGCCGTTGATCCGCTCGACTCGACCTCGCGTCAGCTCGACCCGCACGTGGTGGGCGAAGAGCACTACCGTGTTGCCCGTGGCGTTCAGCAAACGCTGCAACGTTACAAAGAACTACGTGACATTATCGCGATTCTGGGTATGGACGAACTGGCGCCGGACGACAAGCTCGCCGTTGCCCGCGCCCGTAAGATCCAGCGCTTCCTGTCGCAGCCGTTCCACGTGGCTGAAGTGTTTACCGGTTCGCCAGGTAAGTACGTTTCGCTCAAAGACACGATCAAGGGCTTCAAGATGATCGTTGAAGGTGAGCTGGATCATCTGCCGGAGCAGGCTTTCTACATGGTGGGTTCGATCGAAGAAGCCATCGAGAAGGCTAAGACCCTGCAGTAATCCCGAGTTCCATCCCCCCGCCGCGTTGCAAGACGCGGCGGATCAGGAGCAAATATGGCATTAAGAATTCATGTAGACGTCGTCAGCGCCGAAGAAAAAATCTTCTCGGGTGAAGCTGATCACGTGGTGCTGCCGGGTGAGTCTGGCGAGCTGGGTATCTGGCCACGCCACACCCCGCTGCTGACCCGTATCCGTCCGGGTGCCGTTCGTATCAAACTGCCGGAAGGTGGCGAGGAATTCGTCTACGTTTCCGGTGGCATGCTAGAAGTGCAGCCGACCATGGTGACCGTGCTGGCAGACACTGCCATCCGTGCCCATGATCTGGACGAAGCCCGTGCCCTGCAAGCGAAGAAGGCCGCTGAAGAAGCGCTGAAAAATCGTACCACCGATATGGACTACGCCAAGGCAGAAGCCGAGCTGGCTGATTCGATTGGTCAGCTGGCCGCGATCAAGAAGTTGCGTTCGCGACAGTAAGCGTTACACGGTATTAAGAGCAAAGGCCACCTTCGGGTGGCCTTTGTCTTTGGAAACCAACGAATTTTAGCGGCTGAGCCGCTCTATCTGGGACTGTAAGCGGGCAACATCATTACGGAGCGTGTCTACCTCCGCCATGAACCGCGCGACCTCTTCATTGGGAACGATCACCGAGTGGCCCTCAGCCACGTGTTCGGAGAACTGATCCTTCAAACGCGCCACGAGTTGCGCTGCACTCTGCTTGAGACTATAAAACAGCCCCATGGCGCGATGTGCGGCGATATCGCCAATCTTGCTGGCCAGAAAGGCCTCGGGATCGGGACGAATGTTATCCAGCACGTCATTGACCGCATTAGCTAGGTCGATATTGCCACGAATCCTAGCAGCCTTGATCATGCCGTGCCGGCCATGGCTGATGAAGCGTGATGCGGCGTCCGCCGGCAGGTCGATCGACAAGCTTGGCTCGTCTTCACCAAAGACTTCATGTGCCGCCAATAGACCATTGGGTTCAATGGTGTAGCGAACGATCTGTTTGTCGGCCAAGCTGATGCGCACCGAAGACCCCGAAAACGGGGCAAGTCGCTTCATCGCCCACGCGTCATCGCTGAGCGCACGATTGATGACCGGGAGAGACAGACTGTTCAGCACGTCAGAGATCCGTCAGAATTTCTCGCCGATATGAAGCGCTACTACGCCGCCGGTGAGATTGTGATATGCCACGCGGTCAAAACCCACGCCCTCCATCATCTGTTTAAGCGTTTCCTGATCCGGGTGCATACGGATTGATTCGGCCAGATAACGATAGCTGTCGGCATCATTGGCAACAACCTTGCCTACGCGTGGAATAACCTGAAACGAATAGAAATCATAGACAGGCGCCAGCAACGGCGTGACCTTGGAAAACTCCAACACCATGAGTTTGCCGCCCGGCTTTAGTACCCGGCGCATCTCGGTCAGTGCGGCATCCTTATGGGTCATATTGCGAAGACCAAAGGCCACGGTGACGATGTCGAAGTAGCCATCCGGAAACGGCAATCTTTCGGCATCGCACTGAGCTGTCTCAACAACCGTCCCATGATTGAGCAAACGATCACGCCCACAAGTGAGCATGGCGTTATTGATGTCCGTGAGCCAGACTTCGCCACGAGCGCCAACCTTCTTGGCAAAAGCTTTGGCTAGGTCGCCAGTGCCGCCCGCGATATCAAGTACCTTCATGCTCGGTTTCACACCGCTACGGGCAATAGTAAAGATCTTCCAGAGGCGATGTAAGCCACCCGACATCAGATCGTTCATGACGTCGTACTTGGTGGCGACCGAATCAAAGACCTGGCGCACACGACCAGCCTTTTCACGCTCGTCGATGGTTTCATAACCGAAGTGCGTGGTCTGGGATGAATGCTTATCTTGTTGAGTCACGTTATGCCTTGCGCGTATGACCGGCCGCTTGAAGCCGTTGTAGGTAAGTTTGCCAGAGTGCCTGATGCCCGGTGGCGAATTCGTGGAGGATGTCCCAAGAGTATAGACCGCTGTCGTGGCCATCCGAAAATACCAGTTTGACGGCGTAATTTCCCACGGGCTCAATACCGGTGATGAATACGTCTTCCTTGCCGATCTGCAGGACCTCATTACCCTGCCCATGGCCGCGCACCTCTGCCGACGGTGAGTAGACCCGGAGAAATTCAGCACTCAGGGAAACCTCACCCAGATCCGGGTAGCTTAAGATCAAAATTCGCCCCCCAGAGCGTAGCCGAAGCTCGTCTGGTACGGGGGTGTTGTTCTGCAGGCCAGCCATTATTCCTTGGCTTTGACGACCTTCTTCGCCGCCGCTTTCTTCGTTACTGGTTTCTTTGCCGCGGGTTTTTTAGCGGCAGGCTTCTTCACCGGTTCAGCAGCATCTGCTGAGGCTTTGGCCTTGGTGGGGGCTTTCGCTGCGGCCTTCTTCTCGGGGCGTGGCTCAAACTCGAAGCCAACCTTGCCATCTTTGTCCAAGGCGAGGAATGCCGAGAATTTGCGGCGGGTGCGTGCCGAGACAAACTCTTTGAGCAGATCCGTCTTGCCGCTGCTGAGTAGTTTCGACATTTGTTCGGCGTCGATGGGCTGCTGCAGAATGATCTGGCCAGAGCGGAAGGTACAGCTCTTTTCAGGGCCAACGGATTTTTCACAAACATACGATGTGACGTACGGATAAACGTTGGCCGCGCACTTGGGGCACTTGCCAACGCTGGCTACGCCCGAGAAGTCGACGGGCTCCGTGGATGCATCATCGGATTGACCGAAGTCGAAGGCCGGTTGGTGCTCGTCGTTGAGTTTGATCAGCGCGGCAAATGGACGCCCCATTTTGTTGCGGAAGCCATTGAGCGGGCCAACCTGGCGCTCTTTGATCAGCGTTTCGATTTCGGCGGCTTCAAACTGGCGCCCGGCCACGGTTTTCCACAGACCATAGTCGCAGCTACCGCACTGGAATTTTTTGTAGGTTTCCTTCATCACGCCGCCGCACTTCGGGCAAGGCGTGGTCAGCGTGCCGAAGTCGCCAGGGATGGTGTCGTGTTCGTAGTTCTTTGCCTTGGCGACCATGTCTTCGGTCATCTGGGCGATCTCGGCCATGAACTGTTTGCGCGAGAGCTCGCCGCGCTCCATACTGGCCAGCTTGGATTCCCATTCGCCGGTGAGTTCTGGCGAGGTCAGGGCCGTGACGCCCAAGCCGTTGAGCAGGGTCATCAGGTTAAAGGCCTTGGCCATCGGAATCAGTTCGCGGCCTTCGCGCAGCAGATACTGTTCGGTGAGCAAGCCTTCGATGATCTGGGCGCGGGTGGCCGGGGTGCCCAGACCGCGACCAGCCATGGCGGCGCGCAGTTCGTCATCGTCAATGCGCTTGCCGGCGCTTTCCATGGCGGACAGGAGCGTGGCTTCGGAATAGCGGGCGGGCGGGCGGGTAGCCGAGGCTTTAAGGCGCACATCCTCGGTCTTCACTGATTCGCCATCGGTGACGGCCGGTAGGTTCGTTTCTTCGTCGCTCTCTTCTTTGCCATACACGGTGAGCCAGCCCTTTTTGACCAGGACTTTGCCCTCGGTCTTGAAGGGGTGCTTGCCCACACGGGTAATGCGGGTGGTGACCAGGTATTCGGCGGCCGGGTAGAAGACGGAGAGGAAACGACGCACCACGAAGTCGTAAAGCTTGGCTTCGACGTCCGACAGGCTCTTGGGTACCGTGCCGGTCGGGATGATGGCGAAGTGATCCGAGATCTTGGTGTTGTTGAAGATACGCTTGTTCGGTTTGACCCAGCCCTCTTTCACGATTTCGTTGGCGAAGGGGGCATAAAGATCCGGCAGGCCGGCCAGCACATTGTGCACGGTGGGCAGGTAGTCTTCTGGCAGGGCGCGCGAATCGGTCCGCGGATAGGTCAGGACTTTGTGTTTTTCATAGAGTGCCTGGGCGATCGACAGCGTGGTCTTGGCGGAGAAGCCAAAGCGCGTGTTCGCTTCACGTTGTAAGCTCGTTAGGTCAAAAAGCAGGGGAGATAGCCGATTTTCCGGTTTTGCAGTGTCGGTGACGATGCCGGGTTTGCCTAGGCATTCGCCGCGGATCGATTCGGCTTGCTGTTCTTGCCACAGACGCTCGGCGCGGGCGTGTTCGTCCTCGCCCTTTTTGAAGCCTTCATCGAACCAGCGGCCGGTATAAGTGCCGCCGGCTGCCAGGAATTCGCCTTCAACTTCCCAGTAGTTACGGGGCACAAAGGCGCGAATTTCTTTTTCGCGTTCAACGACCAGAGACAGGGTCGGCGTCTGGACGCGGCCCACGGTGGTGAGGTGGAAGCCGCCGGTTTTGGAGTTAAACGCCGTCATGGCACGGGTACCGTTGATGCCAACCAGCCAGTCGGATTCCGAGCGGCAAACGGCGGCATCGCCCAGACCTTGCATTTCTGCGCCATCACGCAAGTGCTTGAAGCCGTCCTGGATGGCTTCTTTGGTCATCGATTGCAGCCACAGGCGCTGGACGGGCACTTTGGTCTTGGCGTACTGCGCAATGTAATTGAAGATCAGCTCGCCTTCGCGCCCCGCATCGCAGGCGTTGATGAGGCCGTCGATATCCTTGCGGCGAAGTAACTTCTGCAGCACTTTCAGGCGGGGCGCTGACTTCTCGATGGGTTGGAGATCAAAATGCGGCGGGATCACCGGTAGATGTGCGAAGGTCCATTTGCCGCGTTTGACTTCGAACTCTTCCGGGCAGATCAGCGCCAGTAGGTGGCCTACGGCCGACGAGAGCACATAGTCGTCGCTTTCATAGTAATCGTCATGCTTGGTAAAGCCACCCAGCGCCTTGGAAATATCCAGGGCGACGGAAGGTTTTTCGGCAATGATCAGCTTTTTTCCCATGGGGTGAGGTCTCGTCCCGGAGGTATGCGGGTCGGGCGGATGCCCGGCCACGGCCCGGTATTCATAGTTGGCCGGCACCTAAAGGTGCCGTGTAACCGCCGCATCATAGGAGGGCTTGCCGGGATTGGCAAGCCGGCTACCCGGAACGGTCAAACGTTGTAACTAGTTGTAGACGGGATTGTCGGCGTCGAGCAGGGTCTCGACGAGCAGGCAGTCAACGGCCTGATTGCGGCTCCAGAGCACCATGAGCACGATGATTTTAAAGTGCTCTAGTGTCAGATCGTCCATCGCCATGGCGCGGTCGATAATGAGCTCGCGCAGGTCGGCCGGTACGGCATTCTGCTGCTCCAGCGAGCACAGGTAGTTCAGGCAGTCGGTGCCGAGATGCTCATATTCGCGGTCGGTATAGATGCGAATCGCATCGGCCGAAGGCGATGCGACTGCGCGATGGCGCTCACCGGCAAGACCCGCGAGCCAGCCGAAAGCCTCGTCGATTTCTTCGCGTTCAAACCCGGCTTCAATCAGACTCTCTGACAGAGGGGCTGCATCCAGTTGGATGGTCTGCTGTTCGCTATTGCCAAGTTCTTCAAAGTGTTCGAATAGATAAACCAGAATATCGAGCATGGTGGCAACCTAAGCGTGGGTGAATCGATGTGCTTCGGGTTTCATTATGCACGAATTAATCGTTGATAACGTCCGCCGGGTAAATTTGTTACCACGCCCGCCAGATTCAGTTCGGTCAGCATGGCCAATACCGCATCCGCTGCCAATCCGCAGCGGCTGATCAATTGATCGAGCGTGGCGGGTTCGTGGCCCAGCGCCCTGAGGAGTGCGGCGAGTTCAGGTTTCAGGTCGCAGCGGTCATCGGTTTGAGTAACGCTGACAGTCGATGCCGCTTGCGGGTGCAGTTCCTCGAGAATGTCCTGGGCGCATTCCACCAGTTTGGCGCCTTGTTTGATCAGCGCATGGCAGCCCTTGGACTGGGGTGCGTGGATGGATCCGGGAATGGCGAAAATGTCGCGGCCGAGTTCGCCCGCCAGACGGGCGGTAATCAGGGAGCCAGAAGCGGGAGCCGCCTCGACCACCAGGCAGGCTTGCCCCAGACCCGCGATGAGACGGTTGCGCCGCGGGAAGTTACCGGCGGCAGCGACCGTGCCCAGTGGAAACTCGGAAACGATGCAGCCATTGCCAGTAATGAGGTGCGCCAGCTTTTTGTTGCTGGCCGGGTAGACCCGGTCAATGCCTGTGCCGATGACGGCGACTGTGCCGCTGCGGGTGTCCGATCGCAATGCGCCCTCATGGGCGGCCGCATCAATGCCGAGTGCCAGGCCACTGATGATGCAGAAGCCGGCATCGGCCAGTGTTTTAGAAAACGCGCGGGCATTCTCGATACCCTGGGGCGTGGCGTTGCGGCTACCGACCACACCGATGGCCGGATGATTCAAGTACGTTGGATCACCATTCACATAAAGCAAGCTGGGTGGATCTGTTGATTCAAGTAGGCGTTGCGGATAGGCGCTGTCGGCGAGCGTAACTAGATGATGGCCTGGCTCGGTGAGCCAGGCATGCGTCTTTTGAATGAGCGCTTGTTGCGCTTCCTGTTGGCAGCCATCAAACAGCGACTGCGCCAGTTTGATGCCGATGACGCTAGCAACAGCGCTGATGCCCGCATCAAAGACCGCGGCGGGGGTGCCGAAAGCGCTTAACAACTGTTGCTGGGCACGCGGCCCTATGCCGGCGGGGAGGGTGAGGTTGAGCCAGGCGCGCAGATCGTCGTCGATCGGGTTGAGAGCCATGATTAATTCCTGATATGCGTGGGTCGCGCCTGATCGCCGACTTGAATCGGCTGCGTGGCGACGCGGAGGCGGACGATCGCGGCATCCGGGTAGGCGGCGACGACAACGCCACTGCCAATGCGGTGACCGGGCGTCTTGGTGCGGAGAATGCCGGGGTTGTCGTCGATCACGCTGGCGCTGTTGTTGTCCCGCGCCTCAACGGGCTGGTCGAGTTTACGGCCATAGGTGGTGACGGGTGGTCGCCAGAGCGAGACAGATCGCCCTGCCGCGAGACCAGCCTGGCAACCGCCGGAAATGATGACCAAGTCGAGTGATGTCGAAAGTGGGTCGGCAAGCACATTGCTTGAAACCAGGGCAATGACCTTCATATTGTCGGCATCCGGCATCGGGTCTGATTCAGCCGACGTTGTTTTGTCACAGCTACCGGCTTCCCATTGCTTGGCCTCGCGCTCGGTCATGAGGCTATCCCCGCGGGAGACCTCCTGACGTACCGCCTGCAGACGCACCCAGGCGACACCTTGCTCATTGGGGTCGGCGATCTCTTCGTTTTCTGAGAGGCGTTGCAACGTCCGGCCGCGTCCAACCGGCACCGCCAGGATGCCTAGGCTGCGATCGCCATCCCGCAGGCGGAGTCCCTGCCGAAAAAGGAGCACGCCGGTGTCGGGTGATAGTCGATCCTGATTGTCGGCCAGGCGGATACGGATGATGCTGCCGCGATCCATGATGCGTTGTTCAGTAGTCGCGCCGGTGACCCGCCCCAGGTTATTAAAGACCGCTTCAGGCAGGATGAGCGGCAGACCCAGAGTTTGAGCGAACGCGAAAGACGGTAGGCCGAACGTCAATGCGCCAATGAGAAAGAGGTGCAGCGGTAATCGTCGATTGAAATTAGGTCGCATCGCTATAATATGGAGGTCATAAGGCGCCGTGTGTCGGCTGCCCGTTAAGCTTAAATCATTTTATACAGTCTGCAGCAAGACACTTTGCGCAACCTTCCACTGAATTAGCCATGGCACTGCTCCCTATTTTGCGTTTTCCTGATGAACGGCTCCGTACCGTCGCCAAGCCGGTGACGGTATTCGATGCCGCCTTGCGCCAGCTGACGGAGGATATGGCCGAGACCATGTACGAGGCTCCGGGCATTGGCCTGGCAGCAACGCAGGTCAACGTACACCAGCGCGTAGTGGTCATTGACGTGTCGGAAGATCAAAGTGACCTTCAGGTATTTATTAATCCGGTGATCGAGCAGGTCAGCGGGATGCAGACTTATGAAGAAGGCTGTTTGTCGGTGCCGGGGATCTACGACAAGGTCGATCGCCCGTCTGATGTGCGCGTGCGCTATCAAGACCTCACGGGCAAAGAGCAGGTGCTGGAAACCGGGGGTCTGCTCGCTGTCTGTATTCAGCATGAAATTGATCACCTGAATGGCAAGGTATTTGTCGACCACTTGTCACAACTGAAGCAGACACGCATCCGCAACAAGTTAGTCAAGCAGGCCAGGCATACCGCCTGAGGATCGTCGAATGGCTCTGCGCGTTGGTTTCGCCGGTACACCGGCCTTCGCCCAAAAAGCCTTGCAGGCTATTCTGGATGCGCGCTTTGATGTAGTTGTCGTACTGACGCAGCCGGATCGCCCCTCGGGTCGCGGCATGCAGCTCACGCCTTCGCCGGTAAAAACGCTGGCCTTGAGTGAGCGTATTCCGGTCGAACAACCATCGTCGTTGCGCAATGATGAGGCGCAAGCCATGCTGCGCGCCTATGACCTGGATGTGCTGGTGGTGGTGGCCTACGGACTCATCCTGCCACAAGCGGTGCTCGAATTGCCGCGCGCAGGTTGTTTGAATATTCATGCATCGCTGTTACCACGTTGGCGCGGCGCGGCGCCCATTCATCGTGCCATTGAAGCCGGCGATGCCGAGACCGGCGTCTGCATCATGCAGATGGACGCCGGTCTGGATACGGGGGGGGTCGTGGATGAAGCGCGCCTGCCAATTCTGCCGATGGAAACGACGGCACAGCTGCATGATCGCTTGGCAGCGCTGGGTGCAGAGCGCATCGTGGCAATGTTGCAAAAACTGGCCGCAGGCGAAACGCTGCTTGCGCAGGCGCAGCCCGAGGCAGGCGTGACGTATGCGCACAAACTGGAAAAAGCCGAGGCGCGGCTTGATGTCTCGGCACCCGCGGCTCTGCTGGATCGCAAGATCCGGGCCTACAACCCATTCCCGGGGGCGGTGTTACAGGCGGGAGATCAGCCGATCAAGATCTGGCAGGCCAGTATCGTCCAAGAGCAGGGGCTGCCGGGAACGGTGTTGACGGCGGATGATGCCGGTGTGGTTATGGCTTGTGGTGAGGGCGCGCTTCGCCTGGAAGTCTTGCAGGCGCCGGGGGGCAAACGCTTGCCGGCTGCCGACTTTTTGCGCGGCCATCCGCTTCCTGCAGGCACCCGGCTGACTTGAAAACAGTCAGATGGGCGCTAGATACCTAAGTAATTCTTAAGCCCGGTTGGTTTTAATAAGGGCCAGTGCGCAAGTCTGTTTCCAAATTTCGGATTCATTGAAGGAGTCACCATGAGTAACTGGTTCAAGACAACGATATTGTTCGCAGCGATCACGGCGCTCTTTATGACGATTGGCGGATTGATCGGTGGCCGTGATGGCATGATGATGGCGCTGTTGATCGGTGGCGGTATGAACTTCTTTGCCTACTGGTTCTCGGACAAGATGGTGCTGAACATGTACAACGCCCAGCCCGTCGATGAGACTTCATCGCCGTATCTTTACAATATGGTGCGCGATCTTGCGGCACGGGCGCAATTGCCGATGCCACGCGTGTATTTAATTGACGAGGCACAACCCAATGCCTTCGCAACCGGTCGTAATCCTGAAAACGCAGCCGTGGCGGCAACCACCGGCATCGTCAGCCTGTTGAGCGAACGTGAGCTCCGGGGCGTGATGGCACATGAACTGGCTCACGTGAAGCACCGGGATATTCTGACCTCCACGATTGCCGCAACCCTAGCGGGTGCGATTTCGGCGCTCGCCAACTTCGCCATGTTCTTTGGCGGCCGTGATGAAGAGGGCCGTCCGGCCAATGCCATTGTTGCCATCATCGTCGCGATCATAGCGCCACTGGCTGCCGCAATGATTCAGATGGCGATCTCACGGGCGCGCGAATTCGAAGCCGATCGTGGCGGTGCCGAGATCAGCGGTGATCCGCTCGCGCTGGCCAGTGCGCTGGGCAAGATTGATGCCTATGCGCGGGGTATCCCGTTCCCGACCGCGGAAGCGCATCCAGCGACGGCACAGATGATGATCATGAACCCGTTGGCCGGGGGTGCGATCGATAGCCTCTTTTCGACACACCCCAAGACAGCCGAACGCATTGCGCGACTAGAAGCCATGGCGCGCGGGGGATGATGCGCCTAAGGCGTTAGGGGTAGGTCGCGCAGAGCGCGGTCGACAAGATAGGCCAGTCGGCGCCCGGCAAGCGCCAGTCGCGCCTGGGACGTTTCTCGGCCATTCAGCCAGTAATCCTGCCGAATGATAAAGAGATCGGGAACGTCGGCATCAGGGAGTAGCCCAGGGTAGACCTGGTTGCGGGCGATGTTGAACGATTCTTCAATCCAGCCAAGCGGCGGCTGGGTCAGTTGGGTTTCAGTCACCAGCAACGCGTGTTCCAGCAGTCGGATCAGGGCTTTATTGAACCGTGCGCTCCCGGGTCGCGCTTGTCCGGGAAGTTCGTCCCACCAGCGATGCAGGCTGACCGGATCCGGCGGCTTTCGGCCGGCATCAAGGACGGTGACGAGATTGCCGCCCGCATCCAGTTCGCCCGATTGGCCGGGTACGGCGCGGCTGGCGCAATGCAAGGGTTGATGTGCATCCGCTAAAAGATGACTGACCCAGGCCAGCGCGATGGCACGGTCGTGTGCTGAAAGCGTGGCATCGCCAAGCAGACGTATTTGTGCATTCAGAGCCGGCTCGAGCAGCCCATGTGGGCGTTGCTGCCGAAAAGCCTGCGCCACATCCCGATCGGCAAAGTGCCAACGACGCGTGTGCTCACCCGTCGCCGCGCGGCGAAGCCATTCGTTCAGCGTCGCCGGTGGCGTATCGGATATAGCGGTGTCTGAGCGATCACGCAGTTGATCTGGCCAGAGGGCTGCCGCCATCCAAGCTGCTTCGCCGGATTTATCCTTGGTGCCGGGAATCCGCTGCTGGCTTTGTAGAAGCCGCTCGATACGGGCGCGGGCAGGTTTATCCAACGCAGACCATGCGACAGCAACCACCTCCTGGTGCCCCATGCCGTTCCATGCATGAACCAGCGAGGCTGGTAATGCCAGCAAGCAGATGAATGAACGGAAAAACCGGGAAAATTTCATGCCGCGCAGAGGCCATTTGTGGTGTTGTAAACATGCTACACTCAAACCGATGAGGAGTCGTCCACCCAGTCGATCAGAATCCGATAACCGGTCGCCGCGCGTCCGCAGTGGTGCTCGTCCGTCGGCGTCGCATCAGCGAGCGCGAGGGGCTCAATTTCGACGAGCCCCGCAGCCGTTGCAAACCGACTCGCTGGCCTGGGCGATCAAAACCGCTGCCGATTGCGTGACGGAAGTCATCGCATTCGGTCGCAGTCTGACAGTGGTACTCGCCAAGTTGCGTCTGCAGCAATTGCCGGCCAATGCGGTACGCGCACAGGCCATTGATCTGACCTATGCGACCCTGCGCCGTTATCGTCGCGGTGATGTGGAGCTGTCGATGTTGCTCGATCGGCCGACGGCCGAAGATGAGCTACGCAGTCTCTTGCGTGTGGCGCTTTGCTGGCTGGAAATGCATCCGGAAAAATCGCACGTCGGGGTGGATCAGGCCGTAGAGGCTGCCGCCACGCTATCAGGTGGGCGATACCGCGGTTTTGTGAATGCGATCCTGCGCCGCGCATTGCGCGAACGTGAGCAACTGGAGTCTGCGATTAGGGCGGATGACGAGGCGCAATATCAACATCCGGCGTGGTGGTTGCAGCGCTTGAAAACGGACTGGCCAGCGCAGTGGCAAACGATCGTTGCCGGCGGCAACCGAAAACCCCCGATGGGTCTGCGCGTGAACTGCCTGAAGACGGATGCGGCCACATATCGGCAACAGTTATTGGAAGCCGGTGCGGCCGTTGAAACGGCATTATGCGGCGATCCGTCATCAGCAGTACTATTAACGCAGCCTCAGGCGGCAGAAAGCCTACCAGGATTCGCTGAGGGTCTGGTGTCGATACAAGATCTGGGGGCGCAACAAGCGGCGCAGCTTCTGAATGTTCAGCCCGGTATGCGGATTCTCGATGCCTGTGCAGCACCGGGCGGTAAGGCCGCGCACCTCCTTGAGAACGCCGCGATTGAACTGACGGCAGTTGAAGCCGATCGTGAACGATGTATCGCGCTCAAGCGCACTCTGGATCCCGCGCGCTTTCCGGCGAGCCGAAGCATTCATGTTATTTGCGCTGATGCTACGCAAACGGAGGCCGCGTGGGCAAAACGACCCTTCGACGCGATTTTGCTCGATGCACCCTGCTCTGGTTCTGGCGTGGCGGGTCGGCATCCCGATGCCAAGTGGTTACGTCGTGAAGATGACGTTTATGCTTTGTCACGTACTCAGAAGCAATTATTGAATGCACTCTGGCCACGCCTAAAAATGGGCGGCAAGTTGCTCTACGGGACATGCTCGGTTTTCGCGCAGGAAAACAACCGGCAGATTGCGGCATTCGTCGCTCGAATGCCCGATGCACACCTCCTTAGCGAGACGCATCTGCTGCCGGATGCACGGCACGATGGTTTTTACTATGCGTTGCTACAAAAGGCGGCCGCATGAGTCCGCTGCCGGTTCGCGCAATATTCGGTAGTTTGTTGGCCATATGCCTGAGCCTGCAGAGCTTGTCGGTCGCCGCGGCAGGTGCAGAAGTGCGTGCGCCAGCGATCGTCCAGGCTGAAGAAGGCGTTGTCGTGCTGACTGGTAATTTCTCGCTGACACTGACGCCAGCGCTGATTGATGCCGTCAATCATGGGATACCACTGGTTTTTCAGATGGAAGCGGAACTCAAGCGCGCGCGCTGGTACTGGATCGATGAAATCGTCTATCGTGCGCGGGTCGATCGTCGCTTGACCTATAACGCTCTGGTGCGCAATTACCGGGTAAGCGACGCCACGGGCGGCCGAAATTTCGTGAAGCTGGAAGATGCAGTCACTTATATAGCGCGACCGGCCGAGTGGCGTTTGCCGCCGGAGCAAGCAAAGGCCGGGGATGCTATTGACGTGGCCATCCGATTCCGCCTGGACCCGACATTTTTACCCAAACCATTCCAGGTGGTTTCATTTGGTGATCGAGATTGGCGCATCGATAGTGACTGGCGCAGTTATCGTCTGACGGTTCCCGTCGGCTCCGGAGCTAAATAATGCGCCTGGCGATGTTGATCATGACCCTGGTCTCAGTAGCGCTGCTATTTCTACTGACCCAGGCGTCGGCCAATACCGATTTCTTCGCGCGCCACTATTTCTGGCTGGTAGGCCTTAATGTGGCACTCGGTTTGGCGATGGCGGCGGTGATTGGTGTACAGCTATACCGACTCTGGCGGGATCACCGCGAACAGATCTTTGGCGCCCGCTTAAAGTTTCGCCTCATGTTGATGCTGGCGCTGATGGCACTGGTGCCGGGGGCGCTTATTTATGCGGTATCAGTACAGTTTGTGACGCGCAGTATCGAAAGCTGGTTTGACGTGCGTGTTGAGCAGGCACTAGAAGCGGGATTGAGTCTTGGTCGCGATGCGATTGAAGGCGTGACAGCAGGACTGGTGGCGACAACGCGCGATGCATCGGTGGCAATTGCCCAGCGCGGCAACGGTGCGGCGCCAATGGTCTTAGAGAAGCTCAAAAAAGTCACGGGTGCGCAGACGACTGCACTGTTGCAAATTGTCGGCAATCGAATCGTTGTGCTCGGTTCGTCAGAGGCACTGAGTGAACAGCTGGTGCCGCCGTTGCCGGTGCAGATTGATGCGGCACGAAAAGACGGCGCATTTTCGTCGATCGAGGCCGATGGTACGGGTCAGCCTATGCTGCGGGCGATCGTCATGCTGCCCGGGGATGAGCGACAGAATAGCCCCCGGCTATTAGAAGTCACGATGCCGGTTCCCGAGAAGCTGGCGACCGATTCGGAAGCGGTACAAACGGTCTACCGTGAATATCGCGAATTGGAACTGGCACGCGAGGGTCTGACCCGCCTCTACGCCATTACTCTGACGCTCACCCTGCTGCTAGCGCTTGCTGCGGCTTTTGCCGCCGCCTTCATTCTGGCGCGACGGTTTTCGGCGCCACTGACCATCCTGGCAGAGGGTACTCAGGCTGTGGCGGCCGGTGACCTGTCACCGAAACAGATTGTGGTGAGCAATGACGAGCTGGGGATTCTGACGCAGTCGTTTAACCGTATGACGTATCAATTGCGCGAAGCGCATACGGAAACCGAGCGGCACCGGGCAGATCTGGAGCGCGCGCGTGCCTACCTGCAGGAAGTGCTCGACAATCTTTCTGCCGGGGTTCTGGCCTTTGATCGTCGCTTCGTTCTGAAAGCCGTCAATGGTGCAGCACACACCTTGCTCAAGGAAGACTGGGTCGGTCTCCTCTCTGAGCCTTTGGAGGCCTGGCCCCGGCAGGAACAGTTGGCACGGACGATTCGTGATGGTTTTGCGCAGCATGGTGATGCCGATTGGCAGATTGAAGTCGAGCGCGTGCTGCCTGACGGACGTAAACAGCAGTTGATGGTGCATGGTTCGGAGTTGCCTGAGCAATCCGGTGGTGGTTACGTGGTCGTGTTCGATGACATTACCGAACTTATTAAAGCCCAGCGTGCCACCGCCTGGGGCGAAGTGGCGCGCCGATTGGCGCACGAAATCAAGAATCCACTGACGCCGATTCAGCTAGCCGCCGAGCGTCTGGAACACAAGCTGGCTGCACAGCTAAACGACCATGATGCGGATGTGCTGCAGCGATCGACCCGAACCATTGTGAATCAGGTTCAAGCAATGAAGCACATGGTCGATAGCTTTCGGGATTATGCGCGCTTACCACCGGCCAACCTGCTCAATCTAAATCTCAATGAGCTGTTACGCGAGCTACTCGTATTGTACGAAGCATCGCCGACACCAATTCGTGCAACCCTTGGTACAGACTTGCCTAGTGTGAAGGGTGACCCAACGCAGCTTCGTCAGATTATTCATAACCTGATCCGTAATGCGCAGGATGCGACGGAGGGTCATGCTAATCTTCAGATCGATGTGGTGACACGTGCCTTGGATCAGCAGCAGGTGGAATTGGTGATTGCCGACTCCGGCCCGGGCTTCCCGCCCGAGATCATGGCCAATGCCTTTGAGCCTTACGTAACAACGAAGCCCAAGGGTACGGGTCTGGGCTTGCCGATCGTCAAGAAAATCATCGAAGAACATGGCGGAAAAATTACGCTCGCCAATCGCCCGGAGGGGGGTGCGGAAATCCGCATTGTGCTTCAGGCAGCTAAAGCAGATACATCATTAAATAACCATGACACTGAGAGTTCGGTAGGAGCCTGATATGGCAGACATACTGGTAGTAGATGACGAAGTCGGTATCCGTGAGTTGCTCTCGGAGATTCTTGCGGACGAAGGCCATAGTGTGATGCTGGCCGAGAATGCGACAAAAGCGCGTGAGCTCCGAGGCAACCGCCGTCCGGATCTGGTGCTGCTGGATATCTGGATGCCGGATGCGGATGGAATATCGTTGCTGAAAGAATGGTCTTCGAATGGCCTGTTAACCATGCCGGTTGTCATGATGTCCGGCCACGGGACGATTGATACTGCCGTAGAAGCGACCCGTATTGGTGCGGTCGACTTTCTGGAAAAGCCGATCGCGCTGCAGAAGCTGTTGGCAACGGTGAAAAAATGTCTGAAGCCGGATGCTTCGGCAACACGCCAGCACTATGCAGTCGACTCTCTGTTACAGATTGGGTTGCTGAAGAAATTCGCGCAGCGCATTGCGCAATCAGCGAAGCATTCCCCCATCCTGTTTTTACGGGGTGCTCAGGGCTTGATCGCCGAGGTCGGTGCGCGGAGCCTACTTGCACCACATGCGCCATGGCTGAATCTCTCACAGGAGAGTCGGGCGATCACGCAAGAAATGCTGGAACAAAACGCGGGTGGCGTTCTCTTCTTGCCGGAGCTATACGGTGCCGGACGTATGGCACAGATGAATCTGACTTTTGTGCTTGAACGACTGGCCAAATACCGACTGACACTAGTCGTTGCCAGTGCCTACCCCACCGAGGCGATTACCGAGAGCGGCGTCGATCCTGCGCTTGTCACGCGCTTGAGCGATGTGTGGGTCGGTCTGCCCTCGCTATCGGAATCTGCCAACGACATGCCGGAACTGCTGCCTGCCTTGCTCACCCTGCTCTGTGAGCAAGGCAATATTCCGCACCGATACATGGCGCCAGACGCGCTTAACGTGCTTCGCCAGAAGACATGGCCAGGTACCGATGGCGGCTGGAGTTCGTTGCTTGGAACCCTTAAGAATCTGGCGCTCAATGCACTGGACGAAACGATCAGCCGCCAGGATGTGGATGGGCTGCTTCAACCTGATGAAATCTCGGGCGATACTGTGGATGTCGATGAGACCGAGAGTTCTCTATCGGCTTTCTATGCGTTACCCCTTAAAGAAGCCCGCGATGCTTTCGAACGTATCTATCTCACGCACCATATTGCACGCAGTAACGGCAACATGACGCGCGTTGCCGAGCAGAGCGGCCTGGAGCGGACGCATCTCTATCGGAAATTCAAGCAGCTCGGCATTACGCTCGATCGTAAAGACGGCTCCGGTAATGGTGGTTCCTGAAATCACCTGACTATCCGATTAATTTAAATTTGCTGAGTGGAGTTTTTGTGAGTCGTCCTCGTAATGATCTGTTCCTCCGTGCCCTGTTGAAGGAGCCGACTGAAACAACCCCGGTATGGCTAATGCGCCAGGCGGGTCGTTATTTGCCGGAATATCGTGAGACGCGTAAACGTGCCGGTAGCTTTCTGGGTTTGTGCAAGAACCCGGCGTATGCCTGTGAAGTGACGATGCAACCGCTCGCACGTTATGACCTGGATGCGGCGATTCTGTTTTCGGACATCTTGACCGTGCCGGATGCGATGGGATTGGGTCTGTATTTCTCGGAAGGCGAAGGCCCGAAGTTTGAGCGCCCACTGCGTGACGAATGGGAGATTCGTAATCTCTGTGTACCCGATCCGCATGACCAGTTGCGTTATGTAATCGACGCCGTAGCCGAGATTCGTAAAGCGCTGGACAACAGCGTACCGTTGATCGGTTTCTCGGGCAGCCCCTGGACGCTGGCCTGTTATATGGTCGAAGGCGGTGCATCGGATGATTACGCGCGTATCAAGACGATGCTCTACGATCGTCCGGACCTCATGCATAAGATTCTGGAGGTCACGACCGAATCGGTCATCCAGTATCTGAACGCCCAGATTGAAGCAGGCGCACAGGCCGTGATGATTTTTGATTCCTGGGGCGGCGCCTTGGCCGAGTCGGCCTTCCACGAATTCTCACTGAACTATATGAAGCGCATTGTCGCTGGGTTACATAAGACCTGGAATGGTGAGCGCGTTCCGTCCATTGTGTTTACCAAGGGTGGTGGCCTCTGGCTGGAAGCGCTGGCCGATACGGGGGCAGATGGCCTGGGTCTGGATTGGACGATAGATATCGGCAAAGCACGTGCGCGTGTCGGCGATCGTGTCGCCCTTCAGGGCAACCTGGACCCGACGATTCTGCGGGCGGGCCCGGAAGCAGTGGCGCGCGAGGCTGAAAGAGTGATGCGTAGCTTTGGCGCGGCGCATACTGGCCATGTTTTTAACCTGGGCCATGGGATCTCGCAATTCACGCCACCGGAGAATGTTTCGGTGCTGGTGGATACCGTGCATTCGATCGGCCGCGCCATACGTGCCAGCCGCTGATTCTGACCGAAAACACCCGTCACCATGGCATCGGCATAATCTGAGCGCAAGGTCGCCCCGTGGCTGGTTTCCTCCTGTCAAGACGCCCGATTCGGGTCGTTTACCCACAAAGTTATCCACAATGTGGAAAACCAGATTTTTCTATATGTAACAATGAATTAGGAAGTTTTGCGGAGAACGCTGGTAAGAAATATCCTCTAACAGGGGGTTGCCGGTGACACCGCACAATGCCCTTGAAAATCCGAGGGTTATGAAACGTTTGCGCGTTGCGATTGATGCGCCGCTGGCGGCCAGTTTTGACTACCTGGCGCCCGCCGATGTTACCCTCGGCGATGTGGGGTGCCGGGTGGTCGTCCCCTTTGGTAGCGGTCGGCGTGTTGGGCTGATTCTGGCGGTATTACCGCTGGACGACGAGAGCGATCCTTACGCCCCGGATTCGGCAAAACTGAAGTCCGCAGAAACGGTGTTGCGTGATTTGCCACCCGTGCCGCAGGATTGGGTTGATCTGTGTCTATTTGCGGCGAGTTATTATCAAGCCGCCTCCGGTGAGGCACTTCTCCAAGCTATTCCGACCGGATTACGCAAACTCGATCCCATCAAACGTCGTGCGATCAAAGCGCAACCGGTCACTGCCAACGCCGTTGCAACGCGCCCGGCGCTCACCACAGGTCAATCAGATGTCCTGTCAGATCTGCTGCCCCGGATGCAGGGGTATTCGGCCAACCTGCTCTTTGGCGTGACGGGCTCCGGGAAGACCGAAGTCTATTTGCGCTTGATCGAGGCGGCGCTGAGCGCTGGCCAGCAAGTACTCTTGCTGGTTCCCGAGATTAACCTGACTCCCTTACTGGAAGCGCGGGTGGCGGAACGTTTTCCGAGCGTGCCCGTCGTCAGCCTGCATAGCGAGGTCACAGAAGCGGCGCGAGCCCGATACTTTGCGGCAGCGCTCACCGGTGAGGCTCGAATTGTGATTGGCACACGTCTTGCGGTCTTTACACCGATGCCCGATCTGGGTCTGATCATTGTCGACGAAGAGCATGATCCGGCGTACAAGCAATTGGAAGGCATGCGATATCACGCGCGTGATCTGGCCGTTTGGCGCGCAAGGCAACGCCAGATACCCATTGTGTTGGGGTCGGCGACGCCATCACCGGAAAGCTGGTCGAACGTGCAGAGTGGACGCTACCAGCGTCTGGATTTACCGGAACGGGCGCACGCCGATGCCGTATTACCAACAGTGACTTTGCTCGACACCCGCCGCCTTACATTGGACGAAGGGATGTCATCAGCGTTGCTAGACGAGTTGGCTCAGGGATTGGCCGCAGGCGAACAGAGCCTGCTCTTCATCAATCGTCGTGGCTATGCGCCGGTACTTACCTGTACGGCGTGCGGTTGGGTGTCAAATTGCCGGCGTTGTGCCGCGCATCGGGTGGTGCATCGACTGGATCGCACGTTGCGTTGTCACCACTGCGGCGATACCTCGCCCATTCCCAAGCAATGCCCTGATTGCGGTAATGCGGATTTGCGCCCGCTTGGCCGCGGTACACAACGAATTGAAGAGGCCTTGCAGAAACATTTTCCGCAAGCGCGGATACTGCGCGTTGATCGTGACGTCGCGACAACGCGTAAACAATGGGAAGCGTTGGAAGCGAAGATCCGGTCGCGTGATGTCGACATTCTGGTGGGGACTCAGATGCTGGCAAAAGGCCATGATTTTCCTGCGCTGACGCGCGTATGCGTTGTCGGTGCCGATGCGGGTCTGTTCGCGGCCGACTGGCGTGCCCCCGAACGGTTGTTTGCTCAATTGATGCAAGTAGCTGGTCGCGCCGGCCGTGCGGCAGATCCGGGGCATGTGATTGTGCAGACCGAACATCCGGAACATCCGCTCTACCAATGTTTGTTACGACATGATGTGCCTGCATTCCTAGAATTAGAGTTGACCGAACGACAGCGCGCCGGCTTCCCGCCCTATGCGTCACAAGCCATTGTGCGCGCCGAGGCAAAACAGTTAGATACGGTTCTGGAATTTCTCAAGCGCATCCGCACTCTGGTATCAGCAGCGTTGCATCCCGAAGTCTTTGTTTATGACCCGGTGCCGATGCGCATGGTCAAACTGGCCGGTCGTGAGCGTGCACAGTTGCTGATCGAATCACCCAGCCGGATTGCGTTGCAGAATTTTCTCAATGATTGGTTACCGCGAATTAGCGCAGGCCGTGGCATGACGCGCGGGGCGGCGCCTGGCGGGGTGCACTGGGGCGTCGAGGTCGATCCGCTGGAGTGCTAAAACAGCCTGGCGGCGCCGCGCACGCCGGAGCTATCGCCAAACATCGGCAACGATAATTTTGTCCGAAGTGGCGTGCCCGCTGGCAGAAATAGATACGCGGGAAGCGCAGCGTGCAGGTTGGCAATAAGATTTGGACGTTGCGAGACCCCACCGCCAAGAACGATTGCTTCCGGATCGACGGCATTGATGATGAGGGCCAGCGATCTCGCCAGACGCTGGGTATGTCGGCCGAGCGTTTCTAACGCTTGTCGATTGCCTTGCCCGGCGAGTTTGACCAATGATACGGCGTCTGTGATGGCATGATTTTGGGATTCGCGATGGTAGTCGGCTACCAGCCCAGGACCTGAAAGCAACGCCTCAATGCAGCCATGCTTGCCACAGTAACAGGCCGGCCCCGGGATTTCATTAGGCGAAGTAATTGGTAACGGGTTGTGGCCCCATTCGCCGGCGAGACCGTTAGGGCCCTGCTGCAAATGCCCATTAATGACCCAGCCACCGCCTACACCTGTGCCCATGATCACCGCAAAAACAGATGTACACCCAACCGCTGCACCATCCATCGCTTCCGATAGCGCCAGGCAATCCGCATCGTTGGCAAGGCGCACGGGTCTTTGGAGAATTTCTTCCAGATCACGATGCAGGGTTTGACCATTGAGACAGGTGGAGTTGGCATTACGAATACGCCCATCTGCTGGATTGACAGAGCCCGGATGACCAATGCCCACGTAATGACATGTTTCGTCGAGCGCCATTTCGGCGCGTTTGATCAGTTGGTCGATAGTCTGTAGGGTTGCCACATAGTCGCCTTGGGGCGTTGCGACACGTTCTCGGAAACGAAAATGACCCGTCTTGTCCAGCACTGCGGCTTCGATTTTCGTACCACCGAGATCAATGCCGATGCGCATGGGCTTAGCGATTCTCAGCGGCGATTGCGGGTTCTTCTACTGGTAGTTGGTCACGGTGATGTCGCCAGAGTGGATGCAAACATAGCGTGATGAGTGACACCATGGCGCCCGGCATGATCTTGATGGCCGGTGCCATCGTCAGTTGGAATCGTGCAATGAAGTTATAGAACTCGATGGGATTGGCAATATTACTCACGAGCACCGTTTTGCGTAATCTAGGCGGAGGCGTTAGCACCATCGTTAGGCCTTAGTGTTGTATACGCTGAGTGCGTGGTTATACGCCGGGCAGATCGAGTTCAGGCTATGAATGGATATATTTAGGTTGCGCACGATACCGTCCTCGAGCCCGTAGATTAACCCATGCACAGACACTTTCTGCCCACGTGCCCAGGCATCAAAAATGACGGTTGATTGCGCCAGATTGAGAACCTGTTCAATGACATTCAGTTCACAGAGCAGTCCATGTCGATCGCCCTCTGCCGCCGCATTGAGAATGCCATGATGTTTCTGTTTGACATCGTGAATATGGCGTAGCCAGTTGTCGACTAGACCGACCCGTATGTCGTCCAAGGCGGCTTTTACGCCACCACATCCGTAATGACCTACGACCAGAATATGTTTAATGCGCAGCACCTGTACGGCATATTGAACGACTGATAAGCAATTGAGATCGCTGTGGACGACGACGTTAGCAATGTTGCGATGAACGAAAACTTCACCTGGCTTCAGACCCATGATCTGGTTAGCAGGTACGCGAGAATCCGAGCAGCCAATCCAGAGATATTCTGGTTCCTGCAAATTGGCGAGTTGGCTGAAGAACTCGGGATCTTCAGCTTGCATTTTCTGAGACCAGAGGCGGTTCTGTTCGAAGAGCGGTTCTAGAATATGCATGGCGGAAGCTCTCTGTTTTTATTTGATATCGGGGTTTGGCGTATTATAAATGAGCCCAACAATCCCGGTTATTCAGCGATTTCCCTCAAAGGAGGTTTCATGCTGGTTCGATTTGCTTCGCAGGCGACCGCCAATCTGTTGATGTTTGATGACGTGGCGCGCGCATTGCTCACCGTCATTGGTAAATCACCGACGCAGCGTGGGGTGATTACGCTCGACGAAATGCCGACAGCGTTAACGCACCTCCAGCGGCTGGTCGAACACGAGCAGCGTTTAAAGGACGGCCGAGAGCGCCGTGAGGAGATGCCGATACCGGATGTCGGGATTGAGCCGCACGAGTTGATAGGCCTGTCGGTGCGTGCACAACCCTTTA
>JBDLTT010000061.1:0-3859 GCA_039805725.1 Pseudomonadota bacterium
TCCAACCCATTGATTTACTTGACGCAAACCGCTTCGACCCGTATTGTTTCAGCTTGGCAAGCCTGCCACGCGCCGATTTGAGCTCCTCAGCTTGCGGGCGCGCTTACAAATACTGCTAAAGCGATGGGATGCCAAACCCCGCCGCTGCAGCCCCGCTGACCGGCGGGTTTGTTTTTTAGAAGACGTTGGTTATGACCGCACCCAAAGCAAAGCCTCAACCTGATCGTACCGAAGAGATTCTGTCCCACCTGAAAGAGCGCGTGCTGGTGCTCGACGGCGCCATGGGCACGATGATCCAGAAGCATGGCCTGACCGAAGCTGATTTCCGGGGTGAGCGATTTGCCAAACATGCCCATGATCTGAAGGGTAACAATGATCTGCTGTTGCTGACGCGACCGGACATCATCCAGGGTATTCACGAGCAATACCTGGCGGCTGGCGCCGACATCATCGAAACCAATACTTTTAACGCAACGCGCCTCTCGCAATCCGACTACAAGCTCGAAGACATCGTCTACGAACTCAACGTCGCTGGCGCCGCCATCGCGCGCGCCGCCTGCGATCAGTACACCGCCCAGAACCCGGCCAAGCCGCGTCTGGTTGCCGGCGTGATTGGTCCCACGTCACGCACCGCGTCGATCTCGCCGGACGTCAACGATCCGGGCGCCCGTAACGTCACGTTCGACGAGCTGGTCACGAACTACGTCGAGGCCACCAATGGCCTCATCGACGGGGGTGCCGATCTGCTGCTGATCGAAACGGTCTTTGATACCCTCAACGCCAAAGCCGCGGTTGTTGCGGTTGAACAGGTCTTTGCCGATCGCGGTCGCCGTTGGCCCATCATGATCTCCGGCACTATTACGGATGCCTCGGGTCGTACGCTCTCCGGCCAAACGGCCGAAGCCTTCTGGATTTCACTGGCGCATGCCCGCCCCATCTCCATGGGCCTGAACTGTGCCTTGGGTGCCAAAGAGTTGCGCCCGCACGTTGAAACGCTATCGCGCATCTGTCCAACCTATATTTCTGCCCACCCGAATGCCGGGCTGCCCAATGCCTTTGGTGGTTACGATGAAACACCGGAGATGCTGGCCGAAGACATCCGCGAGTGGGCTGATCATGGTCTGGTCAATATTGTCGGTGGTTGCTGCGGCACGACGCCCGATCACATCCGCGCCATCGCCAACGCCGTTGCCGGTGTAACGCCCCGCCAGCCAGCCGATGTACCCCATCGCTTGCGGCTCTCCGGTCTGGAACCTTGCGAGATCGGCCCCGAGTCTTTCTTCGTCAACGTCGGCGAACGCACCAACGTGACTGGCTCGCGCGCTTTCGCGAAGATGATTCTGGAAAGCCGCTTCGACGATGCGCTGGCCGTGGCGCGCCAGCAGGTCGAGAATGGCGCTCAGGTCATTGACATCAACATGGATGAAGCGATGCTCGATTCGGAAGCTGCCATGGTGCGCTTTCTGCAGCTAATCGCTTCAGAACCCGACATCTCGCGCGTGCCGATCATGATCGACTCATCGAAGTGGTCGGTCATTGAAGCAGGCCTCAAGTGTATTCAGGGCAAGGGGATCGTGAATTCGATCTCGATGAAAGAGGGTGAAGCTGAATTCCTGCGTCAGGCAAGTCTGGCACGTCAATACGGCGCGGCCGTCATCGTCATGGCCTTTGATGAAAAAGGGCAGGCCGATACTTTCGCCCGCAAGGTAGAAATCTGTGAGCGTGCCTACAAGCTCCTCGTTGCTCATGGTTTCCCGGCCGAAGACATCATCTTCGACCCAAACATCTTTGCCATTGCCACCGGTATTCCCGAACATGATGGTTATGCTGTCGACTTTATAGAAGCTGTTCGCTGGATCAAGGCGCGTCTACCGCACGCCAGCATCTCCGGCGGCGTCTCCAATGTGTCGTTTTCGTTCCGTGGCAATGACCCGGTTCGCGAAGCCATTCACACCGTCTTCCTTTACCACGCTATTCAGGCGGGTATGACCATGGGCATCGTCAACGCCGGTCAGCTGGGTGTTTACGACGAGATCGAACCCGAGCTTCGCGCCAAAGTCGAAGATGTCGTCCTGAACAAACACGCCGGTGCCGGTGATGCGCTCGTGGAGTTTGCCCAAAGCGTCAAAGGCACGGCAAAAGAAAAGGTCGAAGACCTGGCCTGGCGTAACTGGCCCGTTGCCGAGCGCCTAAGCCACGCCATGGTGAAGGGCATTACCGATTACGTGGTGGCTGATACCGAAGAGTGCCGCGCCGAGCTCGCCGCAGCCGGCCAACCACCGCTGGCCGTGATTGAGGGCCCTTTAATGGCCGGGATGAACACCGTAGGCGATCTGTTTGGCGCCGGTAAAATGTTCCTGCCGCAAGTGGTGAAGTCCGCGCGCGTCATGAAGCAGGCTGTAGCGCATCTGGTGCCGTTTATCGAAGCAGAAAAAGCCCGCACGGGTGCTGCGGCAAAAGGCAAACTGATCATCGCCACGGTTAAGGGTGACGTGCACGATATCGGCAAGAATATTGTTGCGGTCGTGCTGGGCTGCAATGGCTATGAGGTCATCGATCTCGGTGTCATGGTGCCTTGCGAGCAGATTCTCAAGGCGGCACGTGAACATGATGCGCAAGTGATTGGCCTTTCCGGATTGATCACGCCATCGCTAGAAGAGATGACCCACATTGCCAGCGAGATGACGCGGCAGGGTTTCGATGTGCCGCTCATGATCGGCGGCGCGACCACCAGCCGCGCCCATACCGCTATCAAGATCGCGCCCAATTATGCGCACCCGGTGGTCTATGTGCCGGACGCCTCACGCGCCGTGGGCGTCGTATCGAATCTTCTGTCGTCTGATGCCGCCAAAGTTCAGGCTTACAAAGACGAATTGAACGCCGACTACGAAAAAGTACGGCAGCAGCATGCCAACAAAAAGGGAGTCACACTGGTCTCGGTAGAAACCGCCCGTGCCAACGCTTTTGATGCGTTCCACGGTGCGTTTGCCAATTATCGACCCGTGGCGCCACGACAAACCGGCATTCAAGTCATTGAACCTACGCTCGCCGAGCTGGTGCCGTATATCGACTGGAGCCCCTTCTTCCAGACCTGGGATCTGACCGGATCTTTCCCGGCGATTCTGGATGATGCCATAGTCGGTGAAACCGCCCGCCAGGTCTATGCCGATGCTCAGGAAATGTTGGCGCAACTCGTCGCTGAAGACTGGCTGAAACCGCGCGGTGTATTTGGCCTCTTCCCAGCCAACCGGGTGGGCGATGACATTGAAATCTATACCGACGATGCGCGTCAGCACACGGGCATGATCTGGCATAACCTGCGCCAACAGCAAGAGCGTTCGGCAGGCAAACCTAACTGGTGCCTGGCCGACTTTATTGCCGAGAAAAAACCCGCTGGCACCCTGCCAGATTGGATTGGTGGCTTTGCCGTGTCATGCGGAGAAGGGATCGAACCACACCTGAAGCGCTTTGAAGAAGCCCACGACGATTACCGTTCCATCATGCTGAAGTCGCTAGCTGACCGCCTGGCGGAAGCCTTTGCCGAATGGCTACACCGTGAAGTCCGCATGAAGTACTGGGGCTACGCGGCAGACGAAGCCCTGGATAACGCCGCACTGATCAAGGAAGCGTATCTCGGTATTCGTCCAGCACCCGGCTACCCGGCTTGCCCGGATCACCTTGCCAAACGTGGTCTGTTCGAGCTACTTGATGTGCCCAAACTGGCCGGAATGACGCTCACCGAATCCTGCGCCATGTGGCCGGCGGCCTCGGTCTCGGGTTTCTATCTGGCGCACCCGGCGGCACAGTACTTCGCCGTCAGCAAGATCGGTAACGATCAGCTGGAGGACTTTGCACGTCG
>JBDLTT010000062.1:0-17065 GCA_039805725.1 Pseudomonadota bacterium
GCTTGCAGCAGGTCGGCACGTTCCATGCCCGGGCCGCGCGGCCGAGCACCCACCAGCAGGCAGACGTCGGCGTCTTTGAACGCAACGTTCGGGTCGTCGGTCGCGATCATGCCTTGCAACAGCGGGAAGGCACAGTCGTCCAGCTCCATCATCACGCCTTGCACGGCCTTCTGGGCTTGCGGCAGATCCAGCAGCTGAAGAATGACGGGCTGATCCTTGCCCAGCATTTCGCCGGAAGCAATACGGAACAGCAGGCTATAACCGATCTGACCAGCGGCGCCGGTGACGGCGACGCGCATAGGCGCTTTGGACATGGATGACTCCTCGAAATTTTTTGAAGTGTGAGTGAAACCATTCGATGTTATTAGTGAGGCAGTTTGCTGTCAATGCACTGCGCGTCATTCCTGGAGGTCGGGTGTGTCCGGACATGCTGCCCCAAAGTGTGGTGAAATATGGTCATGCCCTCCCGTGCAACCGTTCCCGCGTTTCGCCCACTCTACCGCCAGATTCAGGATCTCATCGTTCAGGCGCTGGCGGATCGTGAGTGGCTGCCGGGTGAGATGATTCCCAGTGAAATGGATCTGGCCGCCCGTTTTGAGGTGAGCCAAGGCACGGTTCGGCGTGCAATCGACGAACTCGCCGCCGAGCACCTGCTGGTGCGGCGACAGGGGAAGGGCACCTATGTTGCCACCCACGCCGATCCGCGGGCCTTCTTCCGTTTTCTGCGCTTGATTCCGGACGACGGCTCTGTGCCACGCTCTCGCAGTGAACCCTTGGAGTGTCAAAGTCTGCGCGCCGGACAGGAAGTGGCCAAGGCGCTGGCGATTAACCATGGTGATCCCGTACTGCAACTGCGCCGGATCCTGCGTTTTGACGGGCAACCGGTCGTGGTGGATGAAATCTACCTGCCGGCAGACCTCTTTCCGAATCTGACACTGGACCAGCTGCGCGCCTCTGAACGTTCGCTCTACACGCTCTTCGAGTCATTATTCGGGGTGCGCATGGTGCGTGCTGAAGAGAAAATCCGTGCTGTGGCGGCTGATGCCGTGGCCGCGCAAGTGCTGGGTATAGAACCCGGAACACCACTACTCAGTGTTGAACGCACGGCCTACACTTACGGCAATCGTCCAGCGGAATGGCGTCGTGGACTCTACGCCACCGCGAATCACCATTATTTCAATGAGTTGGGTTAGGCAACGCTGCAGGCACCCGGTGTGTCATGCGATGGGTGTTGCGCTGCGACATTGCGAGGCTTAAAAAAACCTTGTAAAAAGCGGGCGCAGGGGGATTTCAAGCGGTGAGGCTTCCGCTACAATCACAAGTTCCGGGTTGTCTCGATACAAGGAAAACACATGACAGAGTTAGCCATGAAGAAGAAGCAGCGTCCAAAGAATCTGGACCTGACTACGATCCGCCTGCCCCTGCCTGGCAAGGTTTCCATCCTGCATCGTATCAGTGGCGTTGGCCTGTTCCTGTGCCTGCCGTTGATCCTGGCGCTGTTCCAGTGGAGCCTCACCGATGGCGGATTTGAATGCGTTCAAGCTGTAGTGGCCAATCCAATCGGCAAGCTGGTGCTGCTGGGTCTGATCTGGGCCTATCTGCATCACTTCTGTGCCGGTATCCGTTTTCTGCTGCTCGATTGGCACATCGGTATCGATCTGCCGTCAGCACGCAAGTCTGCTGCGCTGGTGCTGGTTGTTAGCCTGACGCTCACCGCAATCATTGGGGGGACACTGCTGTGGTAATGAAACGTAACGTTGTCGGGGCCCACTACGGCCTCACCACCTGGATTGCTCAGCGTGCCACGGCCGTGCTGATGGCGATCTACACGGTTATTTTCCTGGTCGCCGTGCTGGTCGTTCAGCCGGGCACAGCCGATGCCTGGCGCGGTATTTTTGCCAATGGCTTCATGAAGTTTGTGACCTTCCTCTTCTTCCTGAGCCTCTTTTACCACGCATGGATTGGTATCCGTGACCTGTGGATGGACTACATCAAGCCGACCGGCGTTCGCCTGTCACTGCACGTCCTGACTATCGCCGTTCTGATCGGTTACGCCGGTTGGGCCAGCAAGATTCTGTGGAGCCTGTAAAGATGAGCATCCCCGTTCATAAGTATGATGTGGTCATTGTTGGTGCCGGTGGTTCTGGACTGCGCGCTGCCCTGCAGGTGGCCGAAGCCGGTCTCAAGACCGCTGTCTTGACCAAAGTATTTCCGACCCGTTCACACACGGTCGCCGCGCAGGGTGGCGTTGCTGCCCCGCTGGGCAACGTGAACGAAGATCACTGGATGTGGCACATGTACGACACCGTCAAGGGGTCGGACTGGCTGGGTGACCAGGATGCCATCGAATTCATGGTGCGCAAGGCTACCGAGTGCGTCGTCGAACTCGAACACTACGGTATGCCGTTCGACCGCCTCGACAACGGTAAGATCTACCAGCGTCCGTTCGGCGGTCACTCGCAGAACTTCGGCGAGAAGCCGGTCAACCGTTCGTGCGCCGCCGCCGACCGTACCGGCCATGCCATGTTGCATGCCATGTATCAGCGTAACGTACGCGCCAATACCCAGTTCTTCGTCGAATGGATGGCGCTGGATCTGATCCGTGACGACTCTGGTGCCGTTGTCGGCGTCACCGCGCTCGATATGGAAACCGGTGAGATCTCGATTTTCCACGCCCGTGCCGTGATCTTCGCGACGGGTGGTGCTGGCCGGATTTATGCCTCGTCGACCAATGCCTTCATCAATACCGGTGACGGTCTCGGTATGGCCGTGCGCGCCGGTATTCCGCTGGAAGACATGGAGTTCTGGCAATTCCACCCGACGGGTGTGGCCGGCGCCGGCGTGCTGATTACCGAAGGTGTGCGCGGTGAGGGCGGTATCCTTCGTAACTGCGACGGCGAGCGTTTCATGGAACGTTATGCCCCGAACCTGAAGGATCTGGCCTCGCGGGATATCGTGTCCCGTGCCATGGCGACGGAAATCAAGGAAGGCCGTGGCTGCGGTCCGAACAAGGACTACGTCCTCCTGGATATCACGCACTTGCAACCCGAGACCATCATGAAACGTCTGCCGGGCATCCGCGAAATCGCCATCGAGTTTGCCGGTGTCGATCCGATCAAAAAACCGATCCCGGTTGTGCCGACCTGCCACTACCAGATGGGCGGCATTCCGACCAACTATCGTGGTGAAGTCGTTGTGCCGCAAAACGGCGAACCCAGTGTGCCGGTCAAGGGCTTCTATGCCGCCGGCGAATGTGCGTGCGCTTCGGTGCACGGCGCTAATCGCCTGGGCACCAACTCGCTGCTCGACCTGCTTGTTTTCGGCAAATCGGCCGGTGAAACCGTGGTTGAAGCCATCAAGGATGGCAACCTGCCGATGCGTCCGTTGCCAGAAAATGCGGCAGCGGGTGCGCTGGCGCGCGTTAACCGTATCGACTCGGCCACTTCGGGCGAAAGCATGCACGAAGTTCGTGCCGACATGCAGCGTGTGATGCAGAGTCACGCGGGCGTGTTCCGTTTCGGCGAAGACATGAAGAAGGGCGTCAAGGAAATCCTGGAAGTGGCCGAGCGTGTCAAGAACGTCGCCACCAAAGACAAATCCAAGGTCTTCAACATGGCTCGCGTCGAAGCGCTGGAACTCGAAAACCTGATCGAAGTCGCCAAAGCCACCATGATTTCCGCGGAAAACCGCAAAGAGTCGCGTGGCGCGCACGTCCGTGACGATGCACCGGATACCCCGGAGCATCCGAACGGCCGTGACGACAAGAACTGGCTCAAGCACACCCTGTGGTTTGGCAGTGACAACCACATCGAATATAAGCCTGTACAGCTGAAGCCGTTGACCGCACCGTCGGTCGAGCTGAAGACGCGTACTTACTAATCCGGAGGAAATCGAACATGACCAAGCGTACCGTTCATTTCAAGGTATACCGCTATGATCCGGACAAGGATGACGCGCCGTACATGCAGGACATTTCGGTAGAGCTTGAAGCCAGCGACAAGAAGCTGCTTGATGCCCTCGTCAAACTTAAGGCCAAGGACGATCTGATTTCGTTCCGCCGCTCGTGCCGTGAAGGCGTTTGTGGTTCTGACGCCATGAACATTAACGGCAAGAACGGTCTGGCCTGTCTGACCGATGTCGACAGCCTGAAGCAGCCGATCGTGTTGCGTCCGCTGCCGGGACTGCCGGTCATTCGCGACCTGATCGTCGACATGACCCAGTTCTTCAAGCAGTATCACTCGATCAAGCCGTACCTGATCAACAATGATCCGGCGCCCGAGCGGGAGCGTCTGCAATCGCCGGAAGATCGTGAAGAGCTGAACGGCCTTTACGAGTGCATTCTGTGCGCCTGTTGCTCGACCTCGTGCCCGTCGTTCTGGTGGAACCCGGACAAGTTCGTCGGCCCGGCTGGTTTGCTGGCGGCTTACCGCTTTATCGCTGATACGCGCGATCAGGCCACCAACGAGCGTCTGGACAACCTGGATGATCCGTATCGCCTGTTCCGCTGTCACACCATCATGAACTGCGTCGATGTCTGTCCGAAGGGTCTGAACCCGACGAAGGCCATCGGCAAGATCAAGGACATGATGGTGCGTCGCGCCGTCTAAGCGCGTTGAACCTCAATCTGGAACCGGCCGGGGATGGAACAGCACGAGCTCAACAAGTTGCGTTGGCACTGTACGCGCCGCGCGCTGCTCGAACTGGATATCACCCTCGGCCGTTTTCTCGATAACGGTTTCAACAAGCTCAACGAAACGCAGGTCAAAACCTTCATTGATCTGGTGGCCATGGAAGACCATGACCTCTGGGCACTAGTCAGCGGCAAGGTTGAAGCCTCCGACCCGCTGGAATCCGAAGTGATCGCCGCGATTCGTAAGCACTGAGTAAGTCTCGCCGGTTATTTTCGACATATTCGTCGGGCGTTTTGCCTGCAAATAACTACACGCTGTATCGACCATCCAGCATCATTGTCAAACACCTCATTTTTTGGGAAGAAGCAAATGAGCGAACGTAAAGCCACACTTCAGATTTCGGGTCAGGAAGCCGTTGATTTTCCGATCATGGTCGGTACGCATGGTAACGATGTCATCGACATCCGCACCCTGGGCGGCAAAACCGGTCTGTTTACCTATGATTCGGGTTTCCTGTCGACCGCCAGCTGTCAGTCGAAGATCACGTTCATCGATGGTGACAAGGGCGAATTGCTGTACCGCGGTTATCCGATCGAACAGCTGGCTGAACAGTGCAACTTCCTGGAGGTCGCTTATCTACTGAAAAACGGCGAACTGCCGAACAAGACCGAGAAAGCGGCTTTTGAAAACACCATCAAGAATCACACGATGGTGCACGATCAGATCACCCGCTTCTTCAACGGCTTCCGTCGCGATGCCCACCCGATGGCCGTCATGGTTGGCGTGGTGGGTGCGCTATCGGCCTTCTACCATCATGGTGAAGACTACTCGAAGCCGGAAGTGCGTCGCATTGCCTTCAACCGCATCATCGCTAAGATGCCGACGATCGTGGCCATGACTTACAAGTACTCGATCGGCCAGCCGTTCATGTACCCGCGTAACGACCTGGGCTATACCGCCAACTTCATGCACATGATGTTCGGTACCCCGTGTGAAGAGTACAAGCCGAATCCAGTTCTGGTGCGCGCTCTGGACATCATCTTCACGCTGCATGCCGATCACGAACAAAATGCCTCGACGTCAACCGTCCGTCTGGCCGGCTCGTCGGGTGCCAACCCATTCGCCACCATCGCTTCAGGCATCGCCTGCCTGTGGGGCCCAGCGCACGGTGGTGCCAACGAGGCCTGCCTGAACATGCTGGAGCAAATTGGCGATGTCTCGAAAGTGCCGGAATATATCGCTCGCGCCAAGGACAAGAACGACAGCTTCAAACTGATGGGCTTTGGTCACCGCGTCTACAAGAACTTCGACCCGCGTGCCAAGCTGATGCGCAAGGTCTGCTATGACGTGCTGACCGAGTTGGGGCTGGAAAACGACCGCTTGTTCAAGCTCGCCATGGAACTGGAAAAGATCGCCCTGGAAGATCCATACTTCGTCGAGAAGAAGCTCTACCCGAACGTCGACTTCTATTCGGGCATCGTCCAGAAGGCACTGGGCATTCCGACCGATATGTTCACCTGCATCTTCGCCCTGGCACGTACCGTGGGCTGGATGACGCAGTGGGAAGAAATGATTACCGATCCGGAATACAAGATCGGCCGTCCGCGCCAGCTGTACACCGGTGCCGCCCGCCGCGATGTCAAGCCGCTCGAAAAGCGTGGTTGATCGGCATCCCGATTAACGCACTCCGGAAGGGGCGGCCAGGCCGCCCTTTTCCACAGCCAGGGGTTTGCGCAGTTGCAACATAGCCCCGGACAGTTTCAGAAGTTGCTTAGTACACACTAGGGGACGGGAATCGCAGATTCCCAAACACACATAACGATCAACCGAATACGGTGACCAAGATGATGAAGGAACAATTCGAGAATTCTTACCTGTTCGGCGGTAACGCGCCATTCGTGGAAGAGCTGTATGAAGCCTGGTTAGAAAATGCTGCCGATGTACCCGAGTCCTGGCAGCGTTATTTCGAGGAGCTGGCACGTCAGCCGGGCGCTGCCCCGCGCGATGTGGCGCATGCCCCGGTAATCGCTGCGTTTGAAGCCGCTGGTCGTAACGGCGGTTTCCGCCCGACCGCCTCGGCTTCGGGTGGCGATGTTCAGAAGAATCTTGCAGTTGAAAATCTTATCAACGCCTATCGGTTTAACGGCCACGTGCGTGCTGAACTCGATCCGCTCAAGCGCGATCTGCGCCCGCCGGTTCCTGATCTGGATCCTAAAACTTATGGATTGACGGATGCCGATATGTCGCGCAGCTTCGATACGGGTGACTTCAAAGTCGGCTCGGGGCAGACCGCGCCGCTCAATCAGATTATCGATGCACTGAAGCAGACGTACTGTCACCACATCGGCGTCGAGTACATGTACATGACGTCGACCGTCGAAAAGAAGTGGCTGCAGGCACGTCTTGAACCGAATCGTGGCCAGGCGGCCTATTCGGTTGAAGAGAAGAAGCGTTTCCTCGAGCGCCTCACCGCTGCTGAAACACTGGAGCGTTATCTGCACACCCGTTATGTCGGCCAAAAGCGTTTCTCGCTGGAAGGTGGCGAGTCGTTGATCCTGTCGATGGATGAGATGATCCGCGTCGCCGGCGGTATGGGTGCCAAGGAAATCGTCATCGGTATGGCGCACCGTGGCCGTTTGAATGTCCTGGTCAACACGCTGGGCAAGAAGCCCTCAATGCTCTTTGACGAATTCGAAGGCAAGAAGAAGGTAGATCTGGGTTCGGGTGACGTGAAGTACCACATGGGCTACTCGTCGGATGTTGCGACCCCGGGGGGTCCGGTGCACCTGACGCTGGCGTTCAATCCGTCACACCTGGAAATCGTCAATCCTGTGGTCGAAGGCTCGGTTTTTGCGCGCCAGTTCCGCATTGGTGAAAACGGCAAGAACGAAATCATCCCGGTGCTGATCCACGGTGATGCAGCGGTGATCGGTCAGGGCTGTAACCAGGAGATGCTCAACTTCGCACAGACCCGCGGCTATGGCACGGGCGGCACGATCCACATCGTGGTGAATAACCAGATCGGTTTCACCACCTCTGATCCGCGCGACTACCGTTCGGGGTACTACTGTACCGACATTTTCAAGATGTCGGACTCGCCGATCTTCCACGTCAATGGCGATGATGCCGAAGCCGTGGCGCTGGTCACGCGTCTGGCGGTCGAATACCGTCAGGTCTTCAAGAAAGATGTCGTCATCGACATTTTCTGTTTCCGTAAGCTCGGTCACAACGAGCAGGATGAGCCGATGGTCACCCAGCCGCTCATGTACAAAAAGGTGCAAGCGCACCCGGGAACCCGCAAGCTCTACGCGGATCAGCTGGTTGCCGCAGGGGTTGTGCCGGCCGATGGCCCGGATAACATCATCAAAGACTATCGCGCGCACCTCGACAAGGGCGAGTTGCTGGTCAATCCGGTCATTTCGGACTACAAGCGCAAGAACGCTCAAGACTGGCGTCCGTATGTGACCAATCAATATATCGAAGTCTGCAATACCAAAGTCCCGGCCAAAGAGCTCAAGCGCCTGGGTCTGAAACTGGCGGAGGTGCCTGAGGGCTTTGTGCCACATTCGCGTGTCAAAAAGATTCTCGAAGACCGTAAAGCCATGGCCGAAGGCAAGCTGCCAGTCGACTGGGGGATGGGTGAGAATCTGGCCTATGCCACGTTATTGGCCGAAGGCTACGGTGTGCGTATTTCGGGTGAAGACGTTGGTCGCGGCACCTTCTTCCATCGTCATGCCACCATTCACGATCAGAATCGTGAAAGCTGGGATGCCGGCAGCTACCAGCCGCTGGCACATCTCCAGGCGGGTCAGGGTCCGTTCCAGTGTTACGAATCCGTCCTGTCGGAGGAGTCGGTGCTGGCCTTTGAATATGGTTACGCTACTGCTGAACCGAATCAACTCGTGATCTGGGAAGCCCAATTTGGCGACTTCGTGAACGGCGCGCAGGTCGTGGTCGACCAGTTCATTGCCTCCGGCGAAACCAAATGGGGTCGGGGTTGCGGCCTGGTCATGCTCCTGCCGCATGGCTACGAAGGTCAGGGCCCGGAGCACTCGTCGGCGCGTCCCGAACGTTTTATTCAGCTCTGTGCTGAAATGAACATGGAAGTCTGTGTGCCATCGAACGCCAGCCAGATCTACCATGTGTTGCGTCGTCAGATGGTGCGCAAACAGCGTAAGCCGCTGGTCATCTTCTCGCCGAAGTCGCTGCTCCGTAATAAAGATGCCAGCTGCTCGCTGGATGATCTGGCCAAGGGCGAATTCCAGCGGGTGATCGGCGAGATCGACGACCTGAATCCGGCCAAAGTAACGCGTGTCATTCTCTGCTCAGGCAAGGTCTACTACGATCTGCTCAATGCCCGTCGCGAGCGCAAGCTGGATCATATTGCCATCATCCGTATTGAACAGCTCTACCCGTTCCCGGAAGCGTCGTTCAAGGCAGAACTGGCGAAATTCCCGAAAGCCACCGAAATTGTCTGGGCTCAGGAAGAACCGCGTAACCAGGGCTTCTGGTACTGGTTTGCATCCCGTCAGCACCTGGCCCGTTCGGTGGGTCCGAAGCAGAATCTGCTCCTCGTGTCGCGACCGGCAGCCGCATCGCCGGCTGTGGGCTATCTGGCCAAGCACAATGAGCAACACAAAACTTTGATCGAGTCCGCAATGGGCAAGATCGAGTATTAAAAAACCAAAAGAGTCCGTGGAGAGAACAATGGCAATTATCGACGTCAAAGTCCCGCAACTGTCTGAATCGGTCGCTGAGGCCACCCTGGTGTCCTGGCACAAGAAGGAAGGCGAAGCCGTTTCCCGCGATGAGAACCTCATCGATATCGAAACCGATAAGGTCGTGCTGGAATTGCCCGCCCCGGATGGCGGTGTCATCGTCAAGGTGATCAAGGGTGATGGTGAAACCGTTGTGTCGGGCGAAGTCATCGCCCAGATCGATACCTCGGCCAAGGCAACGGCATCGGCGCCAGCCGCCGCAGCACCGGCACCAGCCGCCGCTGCACCGACACCGGCTGCTGCCCCTGCCGCATCGGCGCCGGCGGCCGCCGCTGGCACGGCCAGCCCGGCTGCCCGCAAGATTCTGGAAGAGAAGGGTGTTGCTGCTGGCGACGTCGCTGGTTCCGGTCGCGGTGGTCGTGTGACCAAGGAGGACGCGGTTGCCGCACAACCGAAGGCTGCGGGCGCAGCTGCCGCCCCGGTCGCCCTGGGCGATCGTGCCGAACAGCGCGTGCCGATGTCGCGTCTGCGTGCGCGTATCGCCGAGCGCCTGATCCAGTCGAAGAACGAAAACGCCATTCTGACGACGTTCAACGAAGTCAACATGGGTCCGGTGATGGCGCTGCGCAAGCAATATGCCGAGAAGTTCGAAAAGCAACACGGCGTTCGCCTCGGTTTCATGGGCTTCTTCGTCAAGGCCGCTTGCGCCGCCCTGCAGAAGTTCCCGATCCTCAACGCATCGGTCGACGGTAACGACATCGTTTACCACGGCTACATCGACATCGGTATCGCTGTCGGATCGCCGCGTGGTCTGGTCGTGCCGATCATCCGCAACGCTGATCAACTGAGCATCGCCGAGATCGAAATGAAGATCGCCGAGTTCGGTGCCAAGGCGAAAGACGGGAAGCTGTCGATGGAAGAACTGTCGGGCGGCACCTTCTCGATTTCCAACGGCGGTGTGTTCGGTTCGATGTTGTCGACCCCGATCATCAACCCACCGCAGTCGGCCATCCTGGGTATCCACGCCACAAAGGATCGTGCTGTGGTTGAAAATGGTCAAGTCGTCATCCGTCCGATCAACTACCTCGCCATGTCGTACGACCACCGCATCATCGACGGCCGCGAAGCCGTTCTGGGTCTGGTTACCATGAAGGAAGCGCTGGAAGATCCGGCTCGCCTCCTGCTCGGCGTCTAAGAAAGGAAGTTCACGATGTCTCAGCAATTTGACGTACTCGTGATCGGTGGCGGTCCTGGCGGCTATGTGGCCGCCATCCGTGCCGCGCAGCTTGGCTTCAAGGTCGCCTGCTGCGAATCCAATCCCTATGCCGACCCGAAGGGTCAGCCGCGTCTGGGCGGTACCTGCCTGAACGTAGGCTGCATCCCGTCAAAGGCGCTGTTGCACACCTCGCACCTGTTCGAAGAAGCGGGACATTCGTTCGCGGATCAGGGTATTACGGTGGGCGCACCGAAGATCGACGTTGCCAAAATGATTGATCGCAAGGCCAACATCGTGACCCAGCTGACGCAGGGGATCGCTGGCCTGTTCAAAAAGAACAAGGTCACCTTCCTGGCCGGCCATGGTAGCTTTGTCGGACAGGGTGCTGGCGGCTGGCAGGTTAAGGTGGGTAAGGAAACCGTGGAGGCCAAGCAGGTCATCATCGCCACCGGTTCGACCGCCCGTCATCTGCCGGGCGTGCCGGTCGACAATGAGATCGTTTGCGACAACATCGGCGCGCTTGAAATGGGTACCGTCCCGAAGAAGCTGGCCGTCATCGGTGCCGGCGTCATCGGTCTGGAAATGGGTAGTGTCTGGCGCCGCCTGGGCGCTGACGTGACCGTACTCGAAGCCATGCCGGACTTCCTGGCCGCGTGCGATCAGGACGTTGCCAAGGAAGCCCAGAAGATTTTCACAAAGCAAGGCCTGGCCTTCAACTTCGGCGTCAAGATCGGCGACATCAAGGCCACCAAGAAGGGTGTCACGATCAACTACGCCGACAAGGATGGCAAGGCCCAGAAGCTGGAAGCCGACCGTCTGGTCGTGTCGATCGGTCGTATCCCCAACACGGATGGCCTGGGTGCCGACAAAGTGGGCCTCAAGCTCAACGAGCGTGGCATGATCGAAGTGGATGGTCACTGCAAAACCAATCTGCCGGGTGTCTGGGCCATTGGTGACGTGGTGCGTGGTCCCATGCTCGCCCACAAGGCCATGGAAGAGGGTGTTGCCGTTGCCGAACTGATGGCGGGTCAAGCCGGTCACATCAACTTCGATTTCATCCCCTGGGTCATCTACACCGATCCGGAAATTGCCTGGGTTGGCAAGACCGAGCAACAGCTCAAGGCCGAAGGCGTTGCCTATAAGGCCGGCAAGATCCCGTTCATGGCCAATGGCCGGGCGCTGGGCGCCGGTAATGCCCAGGGCTTCGTCAAGATGCTGGCGGATGCCAAGACCGATCGTATCCTCGGCGTGCACATCATCGGCCCGAATGCTTCGGAGCTGATCGGTGAGTGCGTTGTCGCGATGGAGTTCGGTGCGGCGAGTGAGGATCTGGCACGCATTTGTCACGCCCACCCGACGCTGTCGGAAGTTGTTCACGAAGCGGCGCTGGCTTGCGATAAACGCCCGCTACACTTTTAAGGCGTTTGTTGCACCTCTAAGCAATATGGCATCAACAAAAAACGGAACCTGCGGGTTCCGTTTTTTGTTTTGGCCGTAGCAAAAGCGCTATTTCTTCAGCCAGCCCTTCTTGTTGAAATACCAGAAGGGGATGGCTACCGAAATGGCCATCAGCATCAGTGAGAACGGATATCCGTACTCCCAATTGACCTCCGGCAGGTATCTGAAGTTCATGCCGTAGATGCTGGCAATCAGTGTCGGCGGCAGCATGGCGACTGAAGCCACCGAGAAGATCTTGATGATTCGGTTCTGGTTGATGTTGATGAAACCGACCGTCGCATCCATCAGGAAGTTCAGCTTGTCGAAGACGAAGCCGGTGTGGCCGTCCAGTGAATCGATATCTCGCAGGATCTGGCGGCCCTCGTCGTTCTGTTGCTCGTTGAGCAACTTCACGCGCATCAGGAACGACACGGCGCGACGGGTGTCCATCAGATTACGGCGAATACGACCATTCAGATCTTCTTCGACCGCAATGCCCGAGAGTACGATCCCTGCAGCCTCATCGGACATCTCGCTACCAAGCACCTGTTTGCTGAATTTGTCGAGTCGATCGTAAATACCTTCGATGATATCGGCCGAGTACTCGACGTCGATGTCGAGCAACTGGAGCAGTACGTCTTTCTCATCGCGTACATAGTAAGGCTGACGCCGGGCACGCAGGCGTAGTAGGCGGAACTGGGCCAGTTCGTCCCGGCGCAGGCTAAAGAGCATGCCGCCTTTCAGAATAAAGGCCACCCGCATGGTGTCGCTGTCTTCGTCGGTATGCTGGAAGAAGTCTGAACGAATGTGTAACTCGCCGTTCTCTTCTTCAAAGAAGCGGGCCGAGGCTTCCAGATCGTCCACTTCGTCTTCTTCGGGCAAATCAATGTCGAACTGCGTTTTGGCCCAGTCACGCTCCTCCTCAGTCGGCGACTCGAAGTCGACCCAGACAGGATGACAGTGCTGCAGATCTTCCAGGGACTCGACAGTCACCTGCTGCAAGCGGCCGTGGTTGAGCTCAAAAGCGGTAATCATGGCGCGCACTATACCCAAGGCGGCGGCTTCGGACAAGTAAAATCTGCAATCAGATCAGAGAGATGCCTAGGGTTTTGCCGCGGGCAGCAGGGGATCCGCCTGGAGATCCGGGGCATTCTTCAAATTCGGGATTAACGGCTTCCCGGCGGCTTTTTTGGCCTTGATTTCCTTCACCGTTTCTTCGAGTGCAACAAATCGCTCGGGTGTTGCCGGATGTGTTGCGGTATGGCTGCTCTGAATAGCCGCCGGCGACAAGGTCGCCATCCGGCGCCAGAACTGCGGGGCATTATCGATATCACCGCCGGCCTGGGCCATGATGTACAGACCAACGTAGTCGGCTTCGGCTTCAAACCCCTGGGAGAAAGCGTTACCACCGAGACTGCCAAAGAGCCCCTGGGTGGGTACTTTGAGGAGCAGCTGTGTCGCGATATCGAGAATGGTGCCCAGCGTGTAATTGGTCATTTTGGCACGCATATGCCCCATGCTGTTGTGAGCAATTTCGTGCGAGATGACCAGCCCAAGTTCGGTATCGCTGGTCGCAAAACGCATCATGCCACGCTGAACGACCACCTGGTTACCATCGGCATAGGCATTGACCTCATCCCCGTGACCCAGCACCACCGGATAACTGCAGGCACGATCCGGCGTGATCAGTAAACTCTGTGACTGGATGGTGTTTTTTGCCGAGCGCTGGATATCGACCCGTAATGGTTGTCCATTGGTCGACTGTTCCTTGATCTGGTTGAGTGTTTGTTTGACTACTTCGCTCCCTTCACCCGATGTCCGCCAGCCACCGACTTGAGTGACGGTGTCTCCGGCGCGAACACCCGCTTTGTCAGCCGCTGAGCCGGGAACGACGTAGACCACCTGAACGGCATTGCCAAGCTTGTAGACGCTCTCGGCGCTCTCCCTGAATTGCTCTGTCAGCAAGGTGCTGCTGTTCGCCAGCGCCATGCCGGTGGTGTACCGGATGTCATCGCCACACAAATCAGACCCGCGCGTCAGCAGCGGATAGCTGACCCGTAACAACCGTTGCTGGTCTTCCAGATACGCCTGCAGGGCAATTTGTCGTTGCTTACGTGCTTCAGCCTCGGCGGCGCCATCCGATACCCGGACGCGTTGCGTTGTTGGTGCGCAAGCCGTGAGTGTGGCGCATGCAACAACGCCCGCCACCAACCATCGGCTGAGGCGGGCGCTGGGTGTCCAAAGGCAAGCGCCGTGTTTCAGATTACTGCTCCAGTAGGCTGCGCAGCATCCAGGCGGTCTTTTCGTGGATCTGGATACGCTGTGTCAGCAGGTCGGCCGTTGCCTCATCACCGGCTTTGTCGGCGGGTTCGAACAGGGCACGCGCGGTACGCGCCGTGGCCTCGTGGCCAATGACCAATTCCTTGATCATGTCGACGGCTTTGGGTACGCCCTTCGATTCCTTGATAACCGTGAGCTTGGCCAATTCGGCATACGTGCCCGGCGCCGGAAAGCCCAGCGCGCGGATACGTTCGGCAATCGCGTCCGACGCCAGCCACAGCTCGTTGTACTGGGTTTCAAACATCAGATGCAGGGTCTGGAACATGGGCCCCGTAACATTCCAGTGAAAATTGTGCGTCTTCAGATACAGGGTGAAGTTATCCGCAGCCAGCTTGCTGAGGCCGGCGGCGATCGCTTTGCGGTCTTTCTCAGGGATGCCGATATCGATTTTCATGATCTCACTCCATAAAGGGCGGGGATGCCGCGCAGAGCTATTATGCGCCAAAAAAAAGCTGGCAATAAACCCGGTGGCAACCCAGGGGGTATAGACGCCAAATGGGGCTTTGCACGATAAAATACAACCCATGGATATTGCTGCTCTGACACCCAATGCCCCCGGTATGCTCGGCGCCTACGCCGCAGCGCTTGAAGCCAAGGGTTTTGAGCCTGATCCGGCACAAATGTTGGCAGTCGAGCGCTTGCACAAGCTCTATGAATCGCTGGTCAGCTTCAAATCGGCGCGAAGCAATACGCTCAAGCGCATGCTGGCCTCGAAGGCTGTGCCACGTGGCGTGTATTTCTGGGGCGGCGTGGGCCGCGGCAAGAGCTTTATCATGGACTGCTTCTTTGCAGCGGTTCCCTATCAGCGCAAGAAGCGGATTCACTTCCACGCTTTCATGCACCAGATTCATGCCGAGCTACGCGAAAACGCCGGCAAGGCCGATCCCCTAGTGCCAGTGGCCAATCGAATCGCCAAGGAAACGCGCTTGCTGTGCTTCGACGAATTCCACGTGTCGGATATCGCCGATGCCATGATTCTCGGCCGCTTACTCGAACTGCTGTTCGAGAAGGGCGTTGTGTTCGTCATGACCAGCAATTACCCTCCGGACAATCTGTATCCGAATGGTCTGCAGCGCATGAACTTCCTGCCGACCATTGAACTGCTCAAGCAGCAACTCGACGTGATGCCACTCGATGGCGGTCAGGATTACCGTCTGCGCAAACTCGAAGTCATGCCTGTCTACCATGTGCCGCATGACGATGAGACCGAGCGCGCCATGGCCGAGTACTTTGCAGTAGCCGCCACGATGCCGGGCACCCGCGGCGAGAGCATTGAAGTCAACAACCGCAAAATTCCGACCATCCGTCTGGCTCCCGGTGTCGTGTGGTTCGACTTTATGACAATTTGCGGTGATGGCCGTGCCCAGACGGACTATCTGGCACTGGTGCGCGAGTATCACACCATTCTCGTTTCCAATATCCCCGTGCTCGAGACCCGTCATGGCGCTGAAGCACGACGTCTCACGTGGCTGGTCGATGTCTGCTACGACCACCGGGTCAAACTCATTATTTCGGCCGGCGCGTACCCGGATGATCTTTACGTTGAGGGGCCCAATGCCCACGAGTTCTTCCGAACGGCGAGCCGACTGACCGAAATGCAGTCGCGGGAATATCTGGCGCTGCCCCATCTGGTCGACATCGTCAGAACGTGAGTAATGCGCTGCAATCCGGACTCGTGAGTCGCTAGTGACTTACCTTATCGTATGCGGCGTGGTACTTGCTGCCATCTGGCTGGTCTGCCGTGCCGTTGTCTGGTTGCCGACCTACTACGCCCGGGAGGAGCAACTTTGGATTGCAGCCGTCCAGCAAAGCAGTCATGGGCAGTTCCAGTCCCCGGAACCCCAGCGTACCGTTGCCCTGTGGCGAGAGTTCTTGAGTGTTGCACCGCCGTTCAATCGACTGACGGTAATCGCCACCATCGCCATTAGCCTGGTGGCTACCGCTTTATGGCAGAGTTTGCCGCCGGGTTGGCTGATGGCGGCCTGGTTTCTCTATGCCTGCGGGCTCATCACCCTGGCGCTGGTCGACCATCAGACAAAGCTGCTGCCCGACCTCTTGACGATACCTTTGCTCTGGCTGGGTCTCTTGCTACAGTTGTTTCCGGCGACGGCCAGCTTTGGCCTGGAGATGGCCGTCATCGGGGCCGTGCTCGGTTATCTGCCGCTTTGGGGATTGGCTCAGGCTTATCGCCTGATTCGCGGGCGAGACGGCCTGGGCATGGGAGATCTCAAACTACTGGCGGCCATGGGTGCGTGGTCAGGCCCCTGGGTGCTGCCACCGGTGATCTTTGCGGCAGCACTAGGCGCTATCATCTGGTTTGTCCTGCAGCGTGTATTGCGACGCCACGGCGGCCATATGCACGAAGAGCATCCGTTTGGTCCGTGGTTGATTCTGGCCTACCTGCTGATCGTATTGCTTCCGATCGGCAGATAGGCCAGAAAATGGCTTGGCCGTCAGGCGGCGGCCAGCGCCTGATCCAGATCGGCAATCAGGTCATCGATGTGTTCGATGCCGACGGACAGTCGGATCATATCTTCCGATACACCGGCCTTCGTCAGCTCTTCTGGTGACAGCTGACGGTGCGTGGTTGATGCCGGGTGACAAGCCAGCGTTTTGCAATCGCCGATATTGACCAGACGTGTCACCAGCTTGAGCGCGTCCTGGAACTTGCCGCCGCCGGTGAGGCCGCCTTTGACGCCGAAGTTCAAAATGCCCGAGGCACG
>JBDLTT010000063.1:0-15618 GCA_039805725.1 Pseudomonadota bacterium
GCCGCACGTTGCGGCTCGTTCAGGCCTGCCAGGAGCGCGTTTTTTTGCGCCATCGCCTTTTCAGAAGGCGCACCACCCAGCGGACCGCCAAAGGCTTCCGGAATCGACGAATTCATAGCCCGTATTATCCGGTGAAAGGCAGCGGTTTTATAACGGACTGAACTTAAAGATATTTTCAGTTTCTGGACAAATAAACTTGAAATCTGACGTTATTGCCGCCATACTTGTGCGGTGCAACAAAAAACCGCGCTTCACAAAAGCTGGTTTGCATAACCCGTGGGGAACACCCCTTTCCCGCACCCCTAGGAGAAAAACATGAAAAACGCAAATAATCATAGCGTTATCGTTAACAAAGTACCGCCATATCCAGAAGTTCTGCCCTGGTTTGCCCGCCGCGCCGGCATTAGTGAAGCCCGCGCCAAGGCGCTGTGGGATCTGACTTGTCAGGAACTGACTGCGGAAGACGATCTGAACACGCTGGCCAAAGCCCGCATGGAACGGTTTATCGAGCGTATCGGCGAGGAAGCCGGTCTGCCGATCACGCCGGACTATACCGAGCAGCCCAACGGCTTTGGCTGGCTATACCGCCACTACGGTCGCATGACCGATATGGCGCTGGTCGCCGGCGGCGCGATGGCGCGCTTCTGGCACCAGGCGATGACACCGCCAAATTTGGCTAGATAAACCGACGCTCAACGCACGGATTGCGAGGATGCGTCGTTCGCTCAAGTGCTGCTCACGCGCCAACTCGCTCACAAACGCTCCCCGCAATCCTTCTAGAGCTTTCTGGTTGCCGACACCCGTTTATTGCGGTTTTGGGTCTTCTTGCGGAACGAATCGGCGCGTAAGCGGCGTCTGAGTGAGGCGGGAAGACCCAAAGCCAGCCCACCCCAAGCGGAAATCGGGCTCCGGCCCAGTATAATCAGGCGTTTTGAAGCATTCAACACGATAAAACGCCATGCAGGAAAAATATCTGCCCGCCGACATTGAAACGGCCGTGCAAAAACACTGGCACGACGCCAAATCCGATCTCGCCGTCGAAAACCCGGACAGACCGAAGTACTACTGCCTGTCCATGTTCCCCTACCCCAGCGGCAAGCTGCACATGGGGCACGTGCGCAACTACACCATCGGCGATGTGCTGGCACGTTATCACGGCATGCAGGGCTACAACGTGCTGCAACCCATGGGCTGGGACGCCTTCGGCATGCCTGCCGAAAACGCCGCGCTGCAGAACAACGTACCGCCAGCCAAGTGGACCTACGAAAACATCGATGCCATGCGCGCACAACTGCAGCGCCTGGGTTTTGCCTTTGACTGGTCACGCGAACTGGCCACCTGCACCCCCGAGTACTACCGCTGGGAACAATGGCTGTTCACCCGTCTGTATGAAAAGGGCCTGATCTACAAAAAACTGGGCACCGTCAACTGGGATCCGGTCGACCAGACCGTGCTGGCCAACGAACAGGTCATCGATGGTCGTGGCTGGCGTTCAGGCGCGCTGATCGAAAAGCGCGAGATCCCGATGTATTACATGGCGATCACCCAATACGCCGAGGAACTGCTGACGGATCTGGATTCGCTCACCGGCTGGCCGGAGCAGGTGCGCCTGATGCAGAAAAACTGGATCGGCAAGAGCGAAGGCGTGCGTTTCGCCTTCCCTTACACGCTTGACGGTCAGAACGACCAGCTGTGGGTATTCACCACCCGCGCCGACACGATCATGGGCGTGACCTATGTTGCTGTGGCGCCGGAACATCCGCTGGCGCAACGCGCTGCCGAGAAAAACCCGGCGGTCGCGACATTTATCGATGACTGCAAACAGGGGGGCGTGGCCGAGGCCGACCTGGCGACGATGGAAAAATCCGGTGTGGACACCGGTTTTACCGTCACGCACCCGCTGACTGGCGAACCCGTGCCGGTGTGGGTCGGCAACTACGTTTTGATGGGTTACGGCGATGGCGCCGTGATGGGGGTGCCCGCTCATGATGAACGCGACTTTGCCTTCGCTAAAAAATACGCCCTGCCGATCAAACAGGTTATTGCCGTTGAGGGCCAAAGCTTCGACAACGCCGCCTGGCAAGACTGGTACGGCGATAAACAACATGGCGTCTGCATCGACTCTGGCGCTTACAACGGCCTCAAATATCAGCAGGCGGTCGACAGGATTGCCGGCGATCTTTACGCCAAAGGCCTCGGTGAAAAGAAAACCCAGTTCCGTCTGCGCGACTGGGGCATCTCGCGTCAACGTTACTGGGGCTGCCCGATTCCGATCATCCACTGTGCCGATTGCGGCGATGTACCGGTACCGGATGATCAGCTACCCGTCGTGCTCCCTGAAGACGTGGAAATTACTGGCGCCGGTTCGCCGCTCGCCCGCATGCCTGAGTTTTACGAAACTACCTGCCCCAAGTGCGGCAAGGCCGCCAAGCGCGAAACCGACACGATGGACACCTTCGTCGAGTCATCGTGGTACTTTGTGCGCTACGCCTGTCCGGATAACGCCGATCAAATGGTGGATCAACGCGCCGCGTATTGGCTGAAGGGCGGCGTCGATCAATACATCGGCGGTATCGAACACGCCATTCTGCATTTGCTCTATGCGCGTTTCTTCACCAAGCTGATGCGCGATGTCGGTCTGTTCAAGAGCAATGGTTTCGAATTGAACGAACCTTTCGCCAACCTGCTGACGCAGGGGATGGTGGTGGCGCCAACCTTCTATCGCGAAGGCGATGGTGGCAAGAAGCGGTGGTTTAATCCGGCCGACGTGGATGTGGCGACGGATGAGCGGGGTCGCCCGACCGGCGCGACCCTCAAGGCCGATGGTCAACCCGTAGTCGTTGGTGGCACGGAAAAGATGTCGAAGTCGAAGAACAACGGTGTCGACCCGCAGATTCTGATTGATCAGTATGGTGCTGATACGGCGCGTCTGTTCATGATGTTCGCCAGCCCGCCCGATCAGTCGCTGGAGTGGTCAGACGCCGGCGTTGAAGGCGCGCACCGTTTCCTGCGTCGTCTCTGGAAGCTGGCTTATGAACACGTCAGCGCTGGCGTCGTGGCTGCAGCGAATAACGACAACGTACTGAGCGATGCGCAGAAAGATCTGCGTCGCAAACTGCACCAGACGATTCAGAAGGTATCGGACGACTACGGCCGCCGTCAGCAGTTCAACACAGTGATCGCCGCCGTGATGGAATTGCTCAATGCCGCCGACAAGACGCCGCTCGACGATGCTGCCGGTCGCGCGCTGCGTCAGGAACTTCTCGAGGCCGCTGTGCTGATGCTGTTCCCGATCGTGCCGCATGTCGGCGAAGCGATTTACGCCGAACTGAAGCCGGGCCACAACGTGGCTACGCAACGCTTCCCGGTCTGCGACCCGGCGGCGCTGGTGCAATCGGAAATCGAACTGGTGCTGCAGATCAACGGCAAACACCGCGGCAGCATCCGCGTCGCGGCCGATGCCGATAAGGCCAGCATCGAGGCCACGGCCGTCGCCAGCGAAGCAGCACAGAAGCAACTGAACGGCACTGCGCCCAAAAAGGTGGTGGTCGTGCCCGGCCGCCTCGTTAATATCGTCGCCTAAGCCCACCCAAGCCAGAAAGGTCGATCATGTCGCGTCTGTTTCATCTCTTCGGCGTCAGGCAGCTGCTGATTGGCCTCGTCGTACTTGCTGTTGCGGCCGGGTGTGGCTTCAAGCTGCGTGGCGCCATCAGCGTCGACCTGCCGTTCAAAACGGTTTATGTTGCGGGCGTGGCGGACACCTCGCCCTTTGCGCAGGTACTGAAATCCCAGTTGCGCGCCAATGGCATTGGTGTTGTTCCCGAGGAATACAAAGACCGGGCGCAGGTCATCTTGCGCGTATTGGGCGATCAGCAAACCAAGACCGTGGTGGCCGTGAACCCGAGCGGTCTGGCACGGGAGTACCGCCTGACGTATCGTCTGGGCTTCCGCGTGGAATCGGGCAGCGGCATAGAGCTCTATCCGGCCACAACAATTGAACTGATGCGGGAGATTTCGTTCAATCCGCAAACACCACAGGAAGTCCTGTCGAAAGAACAGGAAGACGCGATGTTGATCCGCGACATGCAGAACGATGCCGCGATTCAGGTCATGCAACGTCTGTCGACCATCCGTGTGCCACCCGGTACCGTGCTGACCGCCCCGAAAAAACCCAAATCGGAAGTCGGCAAACGGAGTCCGGACTCAACGCCCACGAATACGAACGCAGGGTTAACGACTGCCGATGGGTTGCCACCCCTGGGGGTCGAGCAGTGAATCTGGGCGGCACGGATGGGACAAATGGCTCAGGCCGTCTAGCTGCCCATCTGAATGGTCCCTTGGCGCCGGTTTACGCCATCCATGGTGACGATCCGCTGCTGGTGATTGAAGCAGCGGACGCCATCCGCAGCGCCGCCCGCGACAAAGGCTTTACCGAGCGCGAGGTGCTAACGGTCAGCCACCCCTTCGACTGGAAGCAACTGGCTTATGCCACGCAGGGCGGCTCGCTCTTCGGCGATAGCAAAATCGTTGAACTGCGCGTGCCCACCGGCAAGCTGGGTCGGGGTGGGCCCGAAGCACTGCAGGCACTCATCGATGAAGCACCGCCGACAGCGGCCGATTTTGTCATCATCATGACCCTGCACGAATTCGGCTGGCGCGAACAGAAGGCCGCCTGGTTTCAGAATTTCATGAGCCGTCAAAACGCCATCGTCATCCCCTGCGTGCCACCCGGCATCAAGGCGCTGCCGCGCTGGATCGCCGAACGACTGGCACGACAGCAGCAGTCGGCGCCGCCCGATGCCCTGGAATACATCGCGCATCATGTCGAGGGCAATCTGCTCGCCGCCAATCAGGAAGTACTGAAGCTGGGGTTGCTCTACCCGACGGGCCCGCTCACCCTGGAGCAGATTCAAGCCGCCGTGGTCGACGTCTCACGACTCGATATGGACAGTTTGCGCAGCGCGCTCCTCGACGGGGATCTGGCGCGCTTCTCCCGCACCCTCACCGGCCTGCGTGAACAGGGGGAGGCGTTGCCCCTGATTCTGTTCTGGATGGCTGAGGATATTCGCGCACTCGTACAACTCACCGCCCCTGGCGGCTCACCCGAAGAACGCCTGCGGTCCATGCGGATGCCACCGCAACGGGCGCAGCAGCTGCGCGGCGCTGCCCAGCGTCGGACCAAACTCAGCTGGCGTGTCGCATTGGAACAAATCAGTCGTTTAGACCGACTGTCCAAAGGCATCGGCCAGGGCGACCCGTGGACCGAACTCGCCGCACTTGCCTTAAAACTCTGCTGACAGGCATTATTGCCCCATGACGACACAAAACAACCCCCAACTCGAACAATCGATTCGCCAACTGGCCAAGGATGCGCGTGCGGCGTCCCGTGGCATGGCGCGCGCGTCGACCGAACAGAAGAACAACGCCCTGCTAATGCTGGCACGACTGATTCGCGAACAGGCGGCTGCGCTTCGCGCGGCGAACGAACTGGATCTGGACGCTGCCCGCAAGAGCGGGCTGGAAGCGGCCATGCTCGATCGCCTCACGCTGAGCGACAAGGGTATCGTGGCGATGGCTGAAGGCGTCGAACAGATCGCCTCCCTGCCCGACCCGGTGGGCAGCATTACCGACATGAACACCCGGCCCTCGGGCATTCAGCTGGGCAAGATGCGCGTGCCGCTTGGCGTGATCGGTATCATTTACGAAGCGCGCCCTAATGTGACGGCCGACGCAGCCGCATTGTGCATCAAGTCTGGCAACGCCACCATTCTGCGGGGCGGCTCGGAGGCCTTGAACAGCAACCGCGCGATTGCCGCGCTGGTGCAACAGGCGTTAGCCTCTGCCGGTCTGCCGGCGCAGGGGGTGCAATGCATCGATACCACGGATCGTGCCGCTGTCGGCATTCTGATCACGCTGCGCGATGATATCGACGTGATCGTGCCGCGCGGCGGCAAGGGACTCATCGAACGCCTGATGAAGGAATCGCGCGTGCCGATGATCAAGCATCTGGATGGCAACTGCCACGTGTATATCGATGACGACGCCGATCACGAGATGGCACTGCGCATTGTCGAGAACGCCAAGACGCAACGCTATGGCACCTGCAACACAACCGAATCGCTGTTGGTGGCTCGCAGCGTGGCGAAGGATCTGCTGCCCCGTATCGCCGCCATGCTCAAGAGCAAAGATGTGGAGATTCGTGGTTGTGCCGAAACGCAGGCACTACTGCCCGGCGCCATTGCTGCGACAGAGGACGACTGGTATACCGAATACCTGGCGCCGATCATCGCTGTGAAGATTGTCTCTGGTCTGGATGAAGCCATCGCCCATATCAATACCTATTCGTCGCAGCATACTGAAGCCATTATCACCGACCACTACGGCAACGCCATGCGCTTCCTGCGCGAAGTGGATTCCAGCTCGGTGATGGTGAATGCGTCGACGCGTTTCGCCGATGGATTCGAGTATGGTCTCGGCGCCGAGATTGGCATTTCGACCGACAAGATTCATGCGCGCGGTCCGGTCGGGCTGGAGGGTCTGACCTCGCAGAAATGGGTCGTACTCGGCCATGGCGAAATCCGCGGCTGATCACCATAACCCTAGCGACGCATCGTTTGACGCTGTCTTGCGGTTGGGTGATGTCGCCCCGCAAGCGCCCACCAACCTGCGTGACCAGGTTTCCCTTGGGTTGCGGCTCAACACAGAAGGCGACGCGCTCTCTGAGCTGGTATTTTTGACCAGCCCGGCACCAGCACGTGCGGTACGCGCTAGCGTCTGCGGCAGGCGCGAGCCGTTGCTAGAAGATATCCATCGTCAGCTTCGCGCCTGGTTTGCCGACCCCGCTCACGCGTTTTCGTTACCCTTGAGCCAGGCGCGCACGCCATTTCAGGAACGTTTGCGCACGGCGCTCTGTAAAACCCACAGCGGCGAAACTTTGACCTACGCCGAACTCGCCAAACAACTCCACAGTGCGCCACGCGCCGTTGGCCAGGCACTTGGCAGCAACACACTGCCCCTCATCGTGCCTTGTCACCGCATTATCTCGGCAGGTAGGAATCGATTAACGGGCTTTAACCACGCCAGCGATGGCCCCATGCTCTCGCTGAAGGCCTGGCTACTGGAACGGGAAGCGCGTGCCTAGGCCTCCTTCGCAACCACCGCTCCCACCCGACGCCCAACAGGTGGTCGATGTTTTTTGCGACAGCCTCTGGCTCGAAGCTGGCCTTTCGGCGAATTCTCTATCCAGTTATCGACGGGATCTGACCGCACTGGCGCACTGGCTCCTCAAACAGCAGCGCGATTTGCGCACAGCGACCGATGCGGATCTGAATCGTTACGTGGCACATCTGGCACAGACGCACAAACAGAGTTCACAGGCACGCGCGATTTCAACGCTACGACGCTATTTCCGCTGGTCCGTCTCGCGCGGGGAGCGTGCCGACGATCCGACACGCACATTGGTGATGCCGATTCGACCGGGCCGTTTACCCAAGACGCTGAGCGAAGCCCACGTCGAAGCACTCCTGGAAGCACCCGATCAAAGTACCGCCCGCGGTCTCCGCGACCTGGCCATGCTGGAAGTGCTGTACGCCACCGGGTTGCGCGTGTCGGAGCTTGTGAATTTGCGACTCACCGACTTGAACCGCGACATGGGCGTCGTGCGCGTCATGGGCAAAGGCGACAAGGAGCGACTTGTGCCGCTCGGCGAAGCGGCGCTCGATGCCATTCAACGCTACATGGACTGGGCGCGCCAAGAGCTCACAGACGGCCAGCCGGCGGATGTGCTGTTCATTGGCCAGAAGACGAAGCCGCTAACGCGCCAGGGCTTCTGGCAGATTATCAAACGTTATGGCGTTAAAGCCGGCATTCCGCGCGAACGCTTATCACCGCACGTGCTGCGCCATGCCTTTGCAACACACCTCATTAATCATGGTGCCGATTTGCGCGTCGTTCAGTTGCTGCTGGGGCACGCCAGCATTACGACCACGCAAATTTATACGCACGTGGCGCGCGAGCGCTTGAAGTCACTGCACGAAAAACATCACCCCAGAGGTTAAGCGGATCGTTCGATCACCACGCCAACACGTGCGACGCCCGGCATCATGCCCAGCTTGGCCACCGACACCTGGACCCACTGCGCGCCAAAATCTTCCAGCAACAGTGTGGCGACAAACTCGGCGAGCTTTTCCAGCAACAGAAAATGCTTCTCGGCCAATACAGCGCGCAGACGACTCACCACTTCAGCGTAATCAATGGTGTCGTGAATGTCATCACTGGCGCCCGCGGTTGCCGTCGAATGGCCAATCTTGAGATCGATGACGACCGGTTGCGGCACAATCCGTTCACGCGGATAGATGCCGATCAGGGTTTCTACGCGAAGCGCTTCAATGAAGATGATATCCATGGCACAGAAATCGTTTGACGGGGGCGCGCTACAATACGCACGCTGCGGCCGCATTGTAGCTGACGCACATGCCTACTGAAAGACGAGACTCACATGACGCCCGATTTGTTCGCACAGATCCTCCCCTTGCAGGATACCGGCACGCCTCTCTTTGTCGTTGCCGTCATTGCCGCCTATCTGATAGGGTGCATTCCTTTTGCCGTGGTCGTTTCCAAAGCATTCGGTCTGGCCGATCCGCGGTCGTTTGGTTCGGGCAACCCCGGGGCGACCAACGTATTACGTACCGGCAACAAACTTGCCGCCTTTCTCACATTGTTTGGCGATGCAGCCAAAGGGGCGGTCGCCATTGGCGTGGCTGTTTTAATCGGCATTCCCGCCGACTTGCTGGGCTGGATTGGTTTCATCGCGTTCATGGGCCACGTCTTTCCGGTGACGCTAGGCTTCAAGGGGGGCAAGGGCGTTTCCACCTCGGCCGGGGTGCTACTGGCGCTCTACTGGCCGCTGGGCCTCGCCACACTGACGACCTGGCTGCTGGTGGCCTTCACGCTGCGCTACTCGTCGTTATCGGCCATCACCGCCGCACTACTGGCACCCGCTTACGCCGTTTTCATGGGTTTACCCACGCCGGTGATCGTACCGATCACGTTGATGGTGGCCGTTCTGTTGATCAAGCATGCCGGCAATCTGCGCCGCCTGTTGGCTGGCCAGGAAAGCAAAATCGGCAGCAAGAAAAAAACTGGGGCCTAAGCGCCGCCTCCTAGGCATCCATCAGCGGCCAGCGCGGTTTCACCGAGAATGCGCCGGCCGTTTTGGGCGCGCCGCCGGACGTCAACTGCAGCAAGCCAGCCAGTGCAATCATGGCGCCGTTATCGGTGCACAGGCTCAGCTCTGGAAAAAACACGTCAACCTTGCGCCGCTGGCAAGCAGTCCTCAGCGTTTCGCGTAGATGACGATTCGCCCCCACGCCGCCGGCAACCACCAGGCGTGACAGCCCGGTTTGCTTGAGCGCCTGCACGCACTTGGCGACCAGCACCTCCGTAATCGATTCCTGCACGGCGGCAGCAAGCGCGGCGCGCCCGGCATCGGTCAGCCCTCCGTCGGCCTCGGCCGTCTTCACACGCGTTAGCACTGCAGTCTTCAAACCCGCGAAACTGAATTCGAGATCCCCGGAATGCAGCATGGGGCGCGGCAGTTTGATTTCGGCCACCAGCACCGGATCGGCGGTTTCGGCCAGCTCGGCCAACGCCGGGCCACCGGGATACCCTAGCCCCAGCAGCTTGGCAGTTTTATCAAAGGCCTCGCCGGCAGCATCGTCGAGGGTTTCGCCGAGTAATTCGTAAGCGCCGACACCGGTCACCCGCATCAGCTGGGTGTGCCCGCCAGAAACCAGCAGCGCGACAAACGGAAATTGCGGCGGTTCAGCGGCCAGCAAAGGGGATAAGAGGTGGCCTTCCAGGTGGTGCACTGGCAGCACGGGCTTATTGAGCGCAAAGGCCAGGGCTTCGGCAAAGGCACTGCCGACCAGTAGCGCCCCAGCCAGCCCCGGCCCCGCGGTATAGGCAATGGCATCGACATCGGCCAGTTCGACCCTGGCAGCCGCCAAGGTTTGTCTGAGCAGGGGCACCACCCGGCGGATATGGTCGCGTGAAGCCAGTTCCGGCACCACGCCGCCATAGGCCGCGTGCATGGCCACCTGGGTGTGCAGTGCCTGGCCCAGCAGCATGGGCGCGCCGGTTTGCGTATTCAGGGTGACCAGCGCCACGCCGGTTTCATCGCACGACGACTCCACGCCCAGCACCAGCGGAGCTCGGGCATGGTTTGGGGCGGCACAATCGGGGGCGGTCATGGGTCGCTATTGTAGCGACCGCGCCACGGTGCGACACGCCGGTGGGCTGAAAGCTCAGGAATATTTTGATTTTTCCGGTTTTTGTCGTAGAATTTCCAGTTCTAAAGATTTCATCCCTGCTCCGGCGTACTTGCCGAGGCAGTTTCAAACCGATTGGAGTTGTTGAATGCCCAGCGTTCGCGTTAAGGAAAACGAGCCGTTCGAAGTCGCCATGCGCCGCTTCAAGCGCACTGTCGAAAAAACCGGTCTGCTGACCGAGCTGCGTGCCCGTGAGTTCTACGAAAAGCCGACGGCTGAGCGTAAGCGCAAGCTGGCCGCTGCTGTAAAGCGCCTGCACAAGCGCCTGCGCAGCCAACAGCTGCCGCGCAAGCTCTACTAATCGCCGCCTAGCGTCGATTCTCGAAAGCCGCCGGCCTCCGGCGGCTTTTGCCGTTTTATTCGCCACGGTTTTTGCGTGGCTTCATCATCCGATAGCGAGCAACACCATGACGAGTAGCCTCAAAGACCGCATCACCGAAGACATGAAAAGCGCCATGAAGGCGCGCGAAAGCGAACGTCTTTCCGCCATTCGCCTGTTGCTCGCCGCCATCAAACAACGTGAAGTCGATGAACGCATCACCCTCGACGATGCCGGCGTCATGGTGGTCGTGGACAAACTGATCAAACAGCGCCGCGATAGCATTAGTCAATACGAACAAGCGGGTCGCGACGATCTGGCTGCGGCCGAACGTGCCGAAATCGACGTGCTGACCCCCTACCTGCCGGCGCAACTATCGGCCGACGAGGTCGCGGCCGCTGTGAAAGCCGCCATTGCCCAGACGGGTGCCGCCAGCCCTGCCGACATGGGTAAGGTGATGGGCGTGCTCAAGCCGCAACTGGCTGGCAAGACGGATTTGTCCGCCGTATCGCAACAAGTGAAAGCTGCGCTACAGGGCTAAAAGCTTCTTAGCCAACCCCTCACCGCAACGCTGGCCATGCGCGCGCAACCATGATTCCGGAATCCTTCATTCAGGAACTTCTGGCACGGATCGATATCGTCGAGATCATTGATCGCGTTGTGCCGCTCAAGAAGGCCGGTGCCAACTACGCGGCCTGTTGTCCGTTTCACAAGGAAAAGTCGCCATCGTTTACGGTGAGCCCGGCGAAGCAGTTCTATCACTGCTTTGGCTGCGGCGCCCACGGCACGGCGATCGGTTTTCTGATGGAGCATCAAGGGCTCAGCTTCCCGGACGCGATCGAAGATCTGGCGCGGCATTGCGGCCTGACTGTGCCGCAAGAAAATAACGATCGTGCTTTCCGCAAACCAGCGGCCGACAGCGCCGAGGGGCCACCGCTCCTCGACGTGATGCTGACAGCACACAAATACTATCGAGACGAACTGAAGAAATCGCCACGCGCCATCGCGTACCTTAAGGGGCGCGGGCTGACCGGCGAAATCGCCGCCCGCTTCGGTATCGGTTATGCACCAGACGGCTGGCAAAACCTACGCGCGGTTTTTCCGGAGTATGACAATGCCAATTTTCAGGCGCTGATCAAGGACGGCTTGGTGATCGAGAACGAGCAGAAGCGTCGCTACGACCGTTTCCGTGACCGGGTCATGTTCCCGATTCTGGATCAGAAGGGGCAAGTCATCGCTTTTGGCGGCCGTATTCTGGATCAGGGCGAACCAAAATACCTCAATTCGCCGGAAACACCGCTCTTCGAAAAGGGACGCGAGGTCTTCGGCCTGCCACAAGCACGCGAAGCGTGCCGCCAGACCGATACCGTGATCGTCGTCGAAGGTTATATGGACGTGGTCGCCCTGGCGCAGCATGGCATTGGCAATGCGGTAGCTACCCTGGGCACCGCAACGACGACCACCCACGTACGCAAGCTCCTGCGCATGGTTGACCGGGTCGTCTTCTGCTTCGACGGCGATGCTGCCGGCCGCAAAGCGGCCTGGCGCGCCCTGGAAAACAGCCTGGAGGCGCTGGCTGAACAAAAGGTATTGGCTTTCGCGTTCCTGCCGCCCGAGCACGACCCGGACAGTTACGTCCGTGACCTCGGCAAAGAGGCATTTCAGGCGGCGATCGATCGCGCCACGCCGCTCTCCGAATTCCTGCTGCAAACCCTTTGCAGCCACGTCGATCTGACCAGCGCCGAAGGGCGCGCCAAGTTGCTCGCCGAAGCCAAACCCCTACTCCAGAAAATACCGACGCCGATGCTGCGTTTGCAGATCGTCAAGCAATTGGCCGAAAAGACCGGTCTTGAGCCCGCCGAGGTGGAACGCGGTTGCGAACTCAGCCGTCAGACAGCGACCCCCAGCGCAGCGCCGGGTCGCGCACCTCGTCAGGCCCCCTCTCTGAGTCGTCGTCTGCTTCGGGTGCTGGTGCAGTCACCCGAACTGTTGGCAGATCTACCCACCGACTTTGCGAACCACTTGCCGAGCAAGGATCCCCTGACGCCGAGCATTCGCCGTTTGTTGCCCCTGTTGGCAAGCAATCCACAGCCGTCTGAGCTTCTCGAACGTATTCGGGGTAGTGAGGACGCGCCCATATTGGCCGAAATTTTTGCCAGTCTGTTGACTGAGCCCCTTGAAAAAGAGGCGCTGAGCGCCGAACTGGAGGGCATCGTCGCCCAGATCGAACGGGATCAACTCGATGCAGAACTGGCCACCCTCCAGCAGGCCGCGCAACGGGGCAATCTGAACCCGACCGAGAAGGTGCGCTATGCCCAGCTGTTGCAAAGCCTGCAACAGCTGGGTCGAACAGGCCGCCGACGCTGATCTGGCACGGATTTTGCCTAGAAATTAGGCTGATTTTTGTGTATAATTAAAGGTTTACTGCATTTCCATTGACTCCTGAGGTTAAACGCTTTGTCGAACTGGAAACTCACTCTTCGTCCCAAACAATCTTCGCGTCGTGCTGACGCCACGGATGCTGCTATGGCTACAAAACCCAAAACCGCCGCTAAAAAAACTGCCAAGCCCGCCGCTAAGTCGGCCGCCAAAACTGCCGCCAGCAAAAAACCCGTTGCCAAGAAGCCCGCAGCCAAAAAGCCCGTGGTCAAAACCCCGGTGAAGAAGGCCGCCCCCAAAGTCGTTGCCAAAGCCGCGAAAGCCCCTGCAAAGAAAGTGACGCCCAAGGCTCCCGCCAAAGTGGCGAAGCCGGTTGCCAAAAAGCCCGTGAAAGCCGTCGCGCAGAAACCTGTCGCTAAAGCCAAGGCGGCGCCAGCCAAAACCAGCAAACCCGTTGCCAAAAAGCCGGTCGCTAAAACCGCTGCACCAGTCGTCAGCAAAAAAACGACGCCCAAGGTTGCGCCCAAAAAAGCCGTAGCGGCCAAACCCGTCGAAAAACCGGCGGTGGCCAAGGCTGCTGCGCCAGTCGACGTTCAAACGCCACCCATCGTCGAAGCAGCCCCCAAGGGCAAAGGCAAGGGTAAGGGCAAGGACGGCAAGCGCCTGCTGGGCAGCACCACCGTACAGCAAATTTCGCCGGAAGAGCTCAAGACACGTATTACCGCCCTCATCAAGATGGGTAAGGAGCGTGGTTACCTGACGCACGCCGAAATCAATGACCACCTGCCGGATTCCGTGATGGATGCCGAACAGGTGGAAGCCATGAAGACCACGCTGAACGGCATGGGCATCAATGTGTTTGAAGAGGCGCCGTCTGCCGAAGACATGCTGATGGTCGATGCCGCCGCACCGGTCGCCGACGATGAAGTGGTCGAAGAGCAGGCCGAACAGGCCCTGGCCACAGTCGACTCGGAATTTGGTCGTACCACCGACCCAGTGCGGATGTACATGCGCGAAATGGGTACCGTTGAACTGCTCGACCGACACAAGGAAATCGAGATCGCCAAACGCATCGAAGCCGGTCTGCGCGACATGGTTCTGGCGATCAGCGCCTGCCCGACTGTGGTCACCGATATCATCGAGATGGCGAAAAAGGTCGCGATCGATGAGATGAAGATCGACGAGCTCGTCGATGGTCTGGTCGATGTGGAAGCCGAAGAAGAAATGCTCGCAGCAGCCGCTGGCGACAGCGACGACATGGACGCCGACGATGAAGACGACAGCGGTGAAGCCAAAGCAGCGGCCAATGCAGCATCGCTCGCCAAACTGAAGGATGCAGCTCTGGAGCGTTTTGCCAAGATCGAAACCCTGCACAGCAAAGAGCTGAAGGCACTGAAAGCCAAAGGCACCTCGGATCCGGGCTACTTGCGCATTCGCAAACAGATCTCGGATGAACTACTCAACATCCGCTTCAACTCCCGCACCATCGAGAAGCTGTGCGGCAATGTGCGCGGTCTTCGTGACAACATCCGCCAAGCCGAGCGTCAGGTACTCGCTATCTGTGTCGACAAGTGCGGCATGCCACGCGAACACTTCATCAAGGTATTCCGTCCGAACATTGTCAATCTTCGCTGGATCCAGAAGGAAGTTGCCAACGCACCCAAGCACGTTCAGGGCATTCTCGAGCGCAATGTACCCGCCGTTCACGAATGGCAAAAGAAACTCATCGCCATGGAAGAAACGCTCGGCATCACGCTCGACGAGATCCGCGCCATCCATGATCAGATGACGAAAGGCGAACGCCGCGCCCGTGATGCCAAGAAAGAGATGACCGAGGCTAACCTGCGTCTGGTGATCTCGATTGCCAAGAAATACACCAATCGTGGCCTCCAATTCCTCGATCTGATCCAGGAAGGCAACATCGGTCTCATGAAGGCCGTGGACAAATTTGAGTACCGCCGCGGTTACAAGTTCTCGACCTATGCCACCTGGTGGATTCGTCAGGCAATTACCCGTTCAATCGCCGACCAGGCGCGCACCATCCGTATCCCGGTGCACATGATCGAAACAATCAACAAGATGAACCGCATCTCGCGTCAGATTCTGCAGGAAACCGGTTTCGAGCCGGATCCGGCCACTTTGGCGATCAAAATGGAAATGCCGGAAGATAAGATCCGTAAAATTCTCAAGATCGCCAAGGAACCGATCTCGATGGAAACACCGATCGGTGACGACGACGATTCACACTTGGGCGATTTCATCGAAGATACAGCCACCCTGTCGCCACTGGAGGCGGCAATGAACGCCAGCCTGCACGAAGTGACCAAGGATATCCTCGACAGCCTCACCCAGCGGGAAGCCAAGGTACTGCGCATGCGTTTCGGTATCGAAATGAACACGGACCACACACTGGAAGAAGTCGGCAAGCAGTTCGACGTCACCCGTGAGCGTATCCGTCAGATCGAAGCCAAGGCACTGCGCAAGCTGCGTCATCCGTCCCGCTCGGACAAACTGCGTAGCTTCGTCGACACCAATAACTAACGCTTTAACCGGGCCTCTAGCTCATGCCTGGTTAGAGCAGCGGACTCATAA
>JBDLTT010000064.1:0-3322 GCA_039805725.1 Pseudomonadota bacterium
GATACCGTGGCCAAGGTGGTGCGCGTCGATCATCCAGCGTCGCAGTCGCATCTGCTTGTCGGAATGCCAGCGGTCTCGCGTGATGATCCGGAACAGATTGCCTTGCAGGTGGGCAACTACACGCTGGGCGGTGGCGGTTTTGTGTCGCTGCTGACCAAGTCGGTGCGCGAAGAACGGGGCTACGCTTACAGTGTCTACAGCTATTTCCAGCCGCAGCTGGTGTCGGGGCCCTTTACGATTGGCCTCGAAACCAAACGGACTCAGGCCGATGATGCGCTCAAGGTGGTTGATCAGGTCGTGAGTGACTACCTCAAGCGCGGCCCGACTGCTGTGCAACTCAAGGCGGCCCAGGACAATATTGCCGGTGGTTTTGCGCTGCGCATCGATTCTAATAGCAAACTTGCCGCCAACCTGGGAGTGATGGCGTTTTACGGGCTGCCGACCGATTGGTTGGATCAGTATCCGGCGCGAGTGCGTGCATTGACGCCAGAAGGGGTGCGCGAGGCTTTCCGTAAACATGTGTCGCCAGACCGCTTGGTGACGGTACGCGTCGCTGCAGACTGAGCCGCGTGAATCGTCCTGTCAAAAAGACGATGGCGCGGCCGAGCCAAGTCCGGATCATCGGTGGCAAGCATCGCGGCCGCAAGTTGCCGGTCGCTGATGCCCCAGGATTGCGTCCGACGCCAGATCGGGTGCGCGAAACACTCTTTAACTGGCTTGGACAGAATTTAACCGGCTGGCGGTGCCTGGATCTGTTCGCCGGATCGGGGGCGCTTGGCTTCGAGGCGGCCTCGCGCGGCGCCGAATCCGTGGTGCTGGTGGAGCAGTCGCCGCGTGTCGCCCAAGGTCTGCAAGCCGCCGCAGCGCTATTGAACGAGCCCGGGCTACACGTGGTGTGTGCCGATGCCCTGGCCTATCTTGGCAAACCCCATGCACCGTCAGGGCCGCTGGATCTGGTGTTTCTGGATCCGCCCTATGGACAGGGATGGCTAGATCGGATCATTATGCCGTTGTTGCCGCATCTGGCAGCGGGCGCCCGGGTCTACATGGAATCGGAGCAACCACGACCAGCGCATCCGTTGCCGGGGCTGACCTGCATAAAGCAAGGCAAGGCCGGCCAGGTGCATTATCATCTCTACGCCTTCGAGCCCACGACCTAATCTGCCACCATGTTGAAACGTGAAATCGCCATCTACCCCGGTACCTTTGATCCGCTGACCTGCGGGCATGAGGATCTGGTGCGCCGTGCTGCCGGCCTGTTTGACGAAGTCGTGCTCGCCATTGCCGAGAGTCGGGCCAAATCGCCGGTCTTTTCACTGCAGGATCGGGTCGAGATGGCTCAAGTCGTGTTGGCGCCTTTCAAGAACGTGCGTGTGGTCGGCTTTGATGGGCTGCTGATGGATTTTGTGCACGCGCAAAGAGCCAAGGTACTGATCCGTGGCCTGCGCGCGGTTTCCGATTTCGAATACGAATTCCAGATGGCGGGCATGAATCGCCGCCTCTATCCCGAAGTGGAAACGGTCTTCCTCACGCCTGGCGAGCGTCACATGTTTGTTTCGGCGACGATGGTGCGCGAAATTGCCCGTCTGGGTGGCGACGTCAGCTCCTTTGTGCCCCCCCACGTTAACGATTGTTTTGTCGCGCGGGGCTGGGGAAAACCAGCTGCCTGATGTGGTCTTATAGGCTGGCTAAAAAGCCGGCAATGGGCGAAAATCCTGCCTTGTCTGAAACGCTGTCCAGGAGTCTGCCATGTCGCTCATAATCACCGATGAGTGCATCAACTGTGATGTCTGCGAACCCGAGTGCCCGAACGAGGCCATTTCGCAGGGTCCGGAAATTTACGAAATCGACCCGAATAAGTGCACCGAGTGCGTCGGCCACTACGATGAGCCGCAGTGCCAGCAGGTCTGCCCGGTTGACTGTATTCCCAAAGACCCGGCGCACGTTGAGAGCCAGGAACAGCTCTGGGCCAAGTACGAAAAATTAACAGGTAAATAAATTGGGACGAGCAGGCTAGTCGATACGCCTGCCTCGTTCAGACGCCGCTTCGTTGCACTCGCGCCGATTCACTCCGCAAGCGCATCGGCCAACCTGTTAACCACAATCGGTTCGGTTGTGGTGTCTGGTGTGCGTGAGCAGCGAATTGGCGCGTAGCGGCACCTGAGCTGCGAATCCATACCGGACTCCACAGAGAGAAAAGCCGGTTTTATTTTTGGCAATGCGGGCAGTAAAACGTGGATCGTCCCGCTTGGCGGATTTTTCTGACCGGTTTGCCGCAACCGATGCACGGTTCGCCTTCGCGCTCATACACCGCGCACTGCAGCTGGAAGCAGCCGGCGCCTCCATCAGAATGTACATAGTCCCGGACGCTGGAGCCACCCGCGGCCACGGCTGCCGACAAGGTCTGTTTGACGGCATCCGCCAGCGTGTCGCAACGCGTCGCACTGATTTTCTGCGCCGATCGTAACGGCGAGATGCCCGACAGAAATAGGCTCTCGGCCGCATAGATGTTGCCGACACCGACCACCATGTGGCTGTCCATCAATACGGGTTTGATCGGGCCGGAGCGTTTGCGCAGATGGTCGTGCAACCATTTGCCATCGAATACGTCTTCCAGGGGTTCGACCCCCAGTACGTTGATGAGTGGGTGCGTTTCGATCGGCATTTTGTTGTCATGCCAGAGCAGCGCACCAAAACGGCGCGGATCGCGCAAACGGAGTACTTTGTCGCCAAAAGCAATATCGACATGATCATGGGTTTGCGGGGGTGTATCGGGCGAGACAATCCGCAGGCTGCCCGACATACCCAGGTGCAGAATGAGCGTCGCCGTTTTGTCGCCGGGTAGGTGGTCGATATCAAATAGCAGATATTTGGCACGACGCCGGATATTGGCGAGACGTGCGCCTGTAAGCCGTTTGCCCAGATTGGGCGGAAGCGGGTATCGAAGTTTCGGTGTGCGCGTGATGGCACCCGTAATGAAGCGGCCAACGAGTTCCGGCAGCAGCCCCAAACGGCTGACTTCAACTTCGGGGAGTTCGGGCATCGCTGAAGATTCCTGGTGAATGTTTCGGTGCAATGAGGGCAAGACGGGATAAGATAGCGCCACCATGCCGTTCCTGCAAAATCTGTCGCTCTTACCGGTTCGTCGCCACGCATCCCGTCGCACGCTGAATGCGGCTTTATTGGGCATTTCTCTATGGCCTCTCTGGGTATATGCCGATCCAGTGCCGGAGACCTCGATGGATACGCCACCCCAGGTGGTCTTCGAGGTGGTGCTGGCGGAGATTGCGTTAAAGCGCGACAAACCGCAGGTGGCACTGGC
>JBDLTT010000065.1:0-76013 GCA_039805725.1 Pseudomonadota bacterium
TCGGCATCAGCTACAAACCCGGGGAACAAGTGGCGCGTCTGAGCACCGCCATTACCGGCGTCCTACTGGAGGGCGACACCTTCCGCCCCAGCCGTCTGGTGCCGATCTCTACCGTGCTCAAAGCTGCGGGTAAAGGCAACAACATTGACGGCAGTAAACCCTATCTGATGGTCGAGGCCAAGCTGGTCAGTAGTAAAACCGGCAAGCTCATGGGTGAAGGCGTCTACCTGGTCTCCAGCGAGCAATTCCGGCGCGAAGTCGATTCGCCCGAAAAGTTCCAGTTGCTGGCCAACCAGTGGGTGCGAGGTGCCATTAGTGTTGCTTCCGGACTACGCTAGACCCGCTTCCTAACGACCTCACGCCACCCAGCAAAAGGCCTCTTCAGTCCAAAAGTCTGATCAGCAGTATTTGCATCAGCTACAGAGTGCCTAGGAGATCGAATGCGATTCAGCATTAATCATCTGCAACCTTCGATTTTCGTACTATTCAACAATACTCCATTGTTATAAAACCTGTAATGCAGAGCGCCCCCTGTATTCACGAATTTAACTAACTCTGGGACCGAGCATGCGCTTTTGTATGATTGCCCTTGCAACCAGTCGGTCAAGATCGGATAGTTTTCTGGTGGAACCCTAGCATCTATGGTGTGGTGGTAAACAAGGAGTGCACCGGATTGATCCACTCTTACCAGTGTGAAATCTCTACCAGACCTGATCGGAAGCGCTAGCCGGACTCTCCGAGAGATGGATGCTGCTTGAGTCTCTAGTTCAGATTGAGTTGCTACTACATTCGACTGTTGAAATTGCGGGATCTGATGATTCGCCCTCTGCCCCATATTTTCGATTTGCCTGAGACCATCGTGTAGATAATCTGGCGTTGGTTGACTTTGACTAAGGAATGAATACGGACTCATCGCTGTAGCTAAGTCAGAACTATCTGCAACAACATCCGTCGCTGGTAATGCACTTATGGCAAATGCACAAACCAGCGTAGAAGATAGGCTCAAGGAACGCATATCAAGCTTATTTTTTTGCATTTTTTATGCAACAGGAAATGCATGCACTCTGATACCGTATATTTATTTGGGCACAGACTCAATCGCTACGGGTTCCATTAAAACTGGCTGTTTGCTTTTTATCTTTTCAAGGACATCTTCTTTGTCGTAATCAACGGTGAAAACATGCCCTGCGTTTAGCGCCCCTCCGAGAACTCCAGCCTTCATGTCGTAATGAGCCTTTACGAGCACAATTTCCCCTGCCCGTACTTCAAGCTTGAGAGGTACGATAGTCGCCATGGGCTGTTCGACTTGTTTAATTTCATAGGTACCTGCCTTTAGATCAAGCCGCCCTACAGCCCCCTTCTCAAGGCCCTTATAGGCTATTGAGTCAACAGAGTACTGGCAACCAGCAAGCTCAGCTTTTGTTGATACCAACCAACTAGAATAAGTCTGACGCCCACACGTGAAAAAGACAGTCCCATTTTTCGCGTCTTTGCTAGTGTTAAAGAAACCCGTGGCCTGATCTGGAGCCACTTTGGTTGCCATAGGCATTGATGAGCATGCAACCAAGCCAATAACCGACACAACTAAAAGGATAGCATTTTTCATACTGAACATTCTGTGAATTTGTACAAGCTACTTTGTCCATCCTATCCCAAAACGAGATATTAAAAAATGGGTTTTAGCTTTTCTTACCATGAACTTCCCATGCTCAGACCAAACGATCCGTTTACGTACCAAACTGCGCAGGCTCCATCTTGCTGCTGGAGTAACCAAGACCGAACTGGCGCGATGCTTGGGGAAGCCTCAGAGCTACACTAGTAAAGCCGAATCTGGTGATTTCACCCTTGACCTACTTGATATTCGGGACTTCTGCACCGCGTACGATTTAAATTTTGCAAAGTTCACTCAGAAACTAGATGAGCAACTGACTAAGCTAATGCCTTAAGCCGTCAAAAAAAGAAAAAACCTCTAAGTCTTTCAACTTAAAGGCCTTTTTAATCTGGCGGAGAGGGTGGGATTCGAACCCACGGTACCTTGCAGTACGCCTGATTTCGAGTCAGGTACATTCGACCACTCTGCCACCTCTCCGAGCCCGAAATTCTAACACGATCCGGCTACCTGTCCAGCCGGCAGCCGAGCCCAGCCATGCTAGAGTGAGACGGTGCCGTTTGGAGAAGGTTAGCCGATGTCGCTCCCGGAAGCATCCCCCGCAGAAAAACACCCCCGTCTGGCAGCCATTGCCCGACGGACGCAGGGAGTTTTGCGCCGTATCAATGCGGCACCGCGTTGGCTGCTTTGGGTCAAGGCTGCGCTCTTGGTGTTGAGCCTAGTGGTAGGAGCGCTCTACCTGCTGCCGCACATTAAACCCCTCTCGCTATCGCGAGAACTGGTCGTCGGGACCCGGGCCACCCCGACCAGCTTTAATCGTGAAAATTCGATTGATGAGTCCGGCAAGGCAATTGTTCTGGAAACTGGCTTTGATCACGACCTGGTAACGGCCTTCGCGAAATCCCTCGGCAAGAAAGTGCGTTTTGTGGTGGCCGATGATGAACAATCGCTGCATCAATTACTCGAGAGAGGTGAAGTTCACATGGCCGCCGCCTGGCTGACCCGGCGATTTGTCCAGGCCCCATCGAACCTCGATCTGATAGGTGCCGAAGACGAGCCAAAACCTCAGGCATCCCTCCTGACCGCGTCACGACCCTATGCAAGTGACGCCCTGGTGTTGGTGCAACCAGAGAACGATATTCCACTCACGCGTCTTACACAGTTGCACAACCGGGAGGTACATGCGCTATCGGCCAATAGTTACCAACCCTGGTTAACTCAGTTGTCAAAACAAAAGATTACCCCCCGGCTTGAAACTCATGCGAACTGGACCGAGAACGATCTGCTACAAGCCGTGAGCAAAAATAAAATCAAGCTGGCCATCGTGCCTGGTACCACCTATCGCATTGGGCAAAACTATACGCAGGGAATTGATAGTACGCTGGATGTCGGACCCGAAGAGGAGATCGTCTGGGCATTTCCAAAGCGGTACGGTGAAATGCTGATACTTCAAGCCAATCAGTTTTTAATTAGTGCCGAAAAAGACGGCACACTCCGTCAATTGCGTGATCGTTACTTTGGTGCCGTCACGCGCTTGCAGGATGCCGACCGCAGCGGCTTTCTCGTGAAAGTGAAAACCCGATTGCCGCAGTATCTATCGCAGTTCAAACGCGCCCAGACAGCCAGCGGTTATGACTGGCGTTTGCTAGCGGCGCTGGCCTACCAGGAATCGAAGTGGGATGCTGATGCTGTGAGCAAGACTGGCGTACGCGGCCTGATGATGCTGACTGGCGACACGGCCGACCGCCTGGGCGTGCGCAATCGGCTCGACCCCTATGAAAGCATCATGGGCGGTGCACGTTATATGGATTATCTGCGTAACGAAATTCCTGCATCGGTGCCAGAGCCTGATCGCACCTGGATGGCGATTGCCTCGTATAACGTCGGCCCCAATCAGTTGAATGCCGCTCGCCGTGACACCAAAGCCATGGGGCTCAATCCGGACTCCTGGGCCGATGTCAAAAAGGCACTGCTCCAGCTCGGACAGACTAAAGACGGCGTGAAGATCCGCGGTGGCGAAGCCGTGGTTACTGCCGAAAACGTGCGCATGTACTACGCGATTCTGTCGCGTCTGTACCCCTCATCGACCGGCATTGCGTTATCGGCACCGACCCGCACCTACGGCATCAGTTCGCCGCAAAAGTCGACATCAGGTCTACGCTGATAACCCCCTAGGCTGCCGCCGACAAAACTTTGAGGCCGCCCATATACGGCTGCAACGCTTCGGGAACGCGAACGCACCCATCGGCCTGCTGGTAGTTCTCCAGAATCGCCACCAGCGTGCGGCCTACGGCGAGCCCTGAACCATTGAGTGTATGCACCAGTTCGGGTTTGCCCTGCGCGTTACGGAAACGCGCCTGCATACGACGTGCCTGGAATGCACCAAAATTGGAACAGCTCGAAATTTCACGATAGGTATTTTGCGCCGGCAACCAAACTTCGAGGTCATACGTCTTCTGCGACGAGAAGCCCATATCGCCCGTACACAACACGATACGGCGGTAGGGCAAACCCAGCTTTTCGAGAATGGTTTCGGCATGACGGGTCAGTGCTTCGTGGGCTGCATCCGAAGCCTCTGGCGTGGTGATCTGTACCAACTCCACTTTATCGAACTGATGCTGCCGGATCAGGCCACGCACATCACGACCACCGGAGCCAGCTTCAGAACGGAAACACGGCGTATGGCACACCCACTTGAGCGGCAGTTGTTCGGCGGGGGTAATGGTATCGCGCACGATATTGGTCACCGGCACTTCCGCTGTCGGAATCAGATAGTAAGGTTCGGCATCACCCCGCGGCACCTGGAAGAGGTCTTCGGCAAACTTGGGGAGCTGGCCGGTGCCATACAGGCTAGCGCTGTTGACCAGATACGGCGCATACAGTTCGGTATAACCGTGATCCGTCGTGTGCGTATCGAGCATGAACTGAGAAAGCGCGCGATGCAGCCGCGCCACCGGACCCTGCAGCACCACAAAGCGTGAGCCGGTAATTTTGGTGGCTATTTCGAAATCCATGCCATTGAGGCCGGCACCAATATCGACATGATCTTTGACCTCGAAATCAAACGCCGGCACATCCCCCCAGCGTTTAATTTCGACATTATCTTTTTCGTCGGCGCCAACGGGGACATCGTCGCCCGGCAGATTCGGTAGCGCTGAGGTAAACGCGGTGATTTCTTCGAGTAATACGGCAAGTCGTGCTTCAGAGGCTTTGAGTTCATCGCCGAGTTTGCCAACTTCAGCCATGACGGCGCTGGCGTCTTCACCCTTACCTTTAAGCACGCCAATCTGCTTGGACAAGGTATTGCGTTGCGCTTGCAGATCTTGCGTCCGCTGCTGCAGCGTTTTACGTTCGGCTTCCAGCGTATTAAAGGGTGCGAAATCGATCGCGCCACCGCGCGTGGCCAGGCGGCGGGCAACTTCCTCAGGTTGGGTTCGGAGCAACTGGATATCAAGCATTTCGGTCTAACTCTCTTAACTGGGCTAATCGTTCTTTGATACGGGCTTCAAGACCGCGATCCACCGGCTGGTACCAGGCGATATCCCGCATCCCCTCCGGCAAGTAATTCACACCGGCGGCATAAGCGCCGGTCTCGTCGTGCGCGTGCCGATAACCGGCGCCATGACCAAGTTCTTTCATGAGCCGCGTCGGCGCATTGCGCAGATGCATTGGCACCGGACGGGATTCATCGGTGCTCACAAAAGCGCGCGCCTGATTATACGCGCGGTAAGCAGCGTCGGATTTGGCGGTTGACGCCAGATACAGCACCGCATTGGCTAACGCCAGCTCACCTTCCGGAGAGCCGAGCCGCTCATAGGTCTCGGCTGCTTGGAGTGCGATCTGCGCACCCCGCGGATCAGCCAGGCCGATATCTTCCCAGGCCATACGCACGATGCGACGCGCCAGATAACGTGGATCCGCGCCACCGTCTAGCATGCGCACGAACCAGTACAAGGCCGCATCCGGGTTAGAACCGCGCACGGATTTATGCAGCGCCGAGATCTGGTCGTAAAAAGCATCGCCGCCTTTGTCGAATCGGCGGAGATTCTGCGCCAGCGTATTGGCGACAAAATCGGCATCGATCTCCGTTTCCCCCGCAGCACTGGCGGCAGCCAGGGTCTGCTCGATCAGGTTCAATAGTTTGCGTGCATCGCCATCGGCCACGCCAATGAGTCGTGCTTTGGCGTCTTCGCTGATTTGGGCATGGGGCAACTCGGCCATCGCCCGTTCAAAGAGCTCACCCAGCTCGTCGGCGCTCAGTGATTTGAGAACATAGACTGCCGCCCGTGACAACAAGGCTGCGTTGACTTCGAACGACGGGTTCTCGGTCGTGGCGCCAATAAAAGTCACCAAACCCGACTCCACATGGGGCAAAAATGCGTCTTGCTGGCTCTTGTTAAAGCGATGCACTTCGTCCACAAAAAGAATCGTGCGACGTCCCGCCTGGCGGGCTTTTTCTGCGAAGGCGATGGCCTCACGGATTTCTTTGACGCCGGCCAGCACGGCAGACAGCGCAATAAACTCGGCATCACATTTTGAAGCCACCAGTCGGGCAAGCGTCGTCTTGCCGGTGCCCGGTGGCCCCCAGAAGATCATGGAATGCGGGTTGCCGCTTTCGAGCACCAGACGCAATGGCTTGCCTGAACCTAACAGATGGCTTTGGCCAACGACGCGCTCAAGACTTTGCGGGCGCAACTTTTCCGGTAGCGGTGCGTAGGCGGATGGCGCAGCATTCGCCGAATGCGCGATGCCGGAACCCTCAGACGCGCCGCTCAATAGGTCCACAATCAAAATCCATGATTACTGCTTGAGAATATCGACGCCCGTCGGTGGGCTGAATCGAAACTGACTGGCAGCAACGTCACCGTTACGCACCACATTGCTGAAGATCAGTGTGGTCACTTGGCCGAAGCTATCTTCGAGAACCATGCCTTTGAGTTCGTTACCGGATAGGCCGATACGAATACGTGCAAAGCCGGTGTCGTTTTGGCGGGGTTCGGCGACTACCCATTGCGCACCCCCATGCTCGCCATCGGCCTTGAGCGTGAAACGCTGGTCGACCTCGTTATCACCAGCCAGCAATGCGGCGGGCGATCCGCCCAGCGCTTTATCGGACTTACGGACGATCACTTGTTTTAGCTCGGGGTCATACAGCCAGATACGCGTGCCATCACCCACCATCAATTGCTGATAGGGTTTGGCAATCGCCCAGCGAAATTTACCCGGGCGGCTAATCGCCATCGTGCCTTGACTCTTGCCGCCGGTAAAACCACCGGCCGAGGTCTGCGCAAAATCTGCCTTGAGCGTACGCGTGTCCTGGAGCCAGGTTTTAAGGTCAGCAACGGCGTCTGCGTATGCTGTGCCCGCGGCAGTCATCGAAATCGCCAGCAGGCAAACACTGCTGACCTGTTTCAGATACGCGCTGACCCCCATAACTTACTCGTCGCCAGTTCGGCTGGGCGCGAGGACTTCGCGGCCGCCACGGCCATCCATCGACGACACCAATCCCGCTTTTTCCATGGCTTCGATCAGACGTGCCGAGCGGTTATAGCCGATGCGCAGATGGCGCTGCACCAGCGAGATGGAAGCCCGGCGATTCTTGAGAACGATTTCAACAGCCTGATCATAGAGCGGGTCGGCTTCGGCATCGTTATCGCCATCCTCACCACCCTCGCCGTCGCCTTCCGTGGCGCCGGTAAGGATGCCTTCTTCGTATTCAGGCGCACCCATCTGCTTGAGATAGTCAACGACACGATGCACTTCGTCATCGGCGACGAAGGCGCCATGAACGCGCTGCGGATAGCCGGTACCCGGCGGCAGATAGAGCATATCGCCTTGTCCCAGCAGTGCTTCCGCGCCCATTTGGTCGAGAATAGTTCTGGAGTCGATCTTGCTCGAGACCTGAAAGGCGATGCGGGTCGGGATATTGGCTTTAATGAGGCCTGTGATGACGTCGACGCTCGGACGTTGCGTGGCCAGAATGAGATGAATACCGGCGGCGCGCGCTTTCTGCGCCAGACGGGCGATGAGTTCTTCGACTTTCTTACCGGCGACCATCATCAGGTCGGCCAGTTCGTCGATCACGACAACAATATGCGGCATCGAGCGCAGCGGCTCAGGCGACTCCGGGGTCAGGCTCAGCGGATTCGGAATCGGCTCACCCTTCTCGGCGGCTTTCTGGATATGGTCGTTGGCGCTGGCCAGGTTACGTACGCCCAACTTAGACATGACTTTATAGCGACGCTCCATCTCGGCCACACACCAAGTCAGTGCGTTGGCCGCCTGACGCATATCGGTCACCACCGGGGCGAGCAGATGCGGAATACCTTCGTAGATCGAAAGTTCCAGCATTTTCGGATCGACCAGAATCAGGCGCACCGATTCCGGCTCCGCTTTGTAGAGCATCGACAGAATCATGGCGTTGACGCCCACCGACTTACCGGAACCGGTGGTACCAGCGACCAGCAGGTGCGGCATCTTGGCCAGATCGGCGACGATGGGCTGGCCGCCGATGTCCTTCCCTAAGGCGACGGTGAGCGGCGAACTCATATTGTGATAGGGGCGCGACGACAGAATCTCGGACAGCCGCACGGTCTGCCGTTTCGGATTGGGCAGTTCCAGGGCCATGCAGGATTTACCCGGCACGGTTTCCACCACGCGCACGGAGACGAGCGCCAGGGCACGCGCCAGATCGCGCGCCAGATTAACGATCTGCGAACCCTTCACGCCGACGGCCGGTTCGATTTCGTAACGGGTGATCACCGGACCCGGATAGGCCGCGATGACTTTGACCTCGACGCCAAAATCGCCGAGACGGGTTTCGATCAGGCGCGAGGTGAATTGCAGCGTTTCTTCCGTCGGCATATCCGTCGGTGGTTGTGCTGCATCGAGCAGACTCAAGGGCGGCAGCGTACCGCCGATTACGGCTTCGGGAAACAGCGGGACTTGCTTTTCGCGCTCCTTGCGCTGCGTTGCTTTGCGCGACACCGGTGCGACTGGCGGCGCAGCGTGTTCGATCAACACAGGCTCCATGGGTTCGGCGCGTTTCTGTTCGACGGTCGCTTCACGCTTTTGCGCAATTTCCTTGCCGATCCGCCGATCCTGCCAGCTCTCGACCGCGCGCCCCCCGCCGCCGACGGCGCCTTCCAGAAACGCGCCTGTCCGTTCAAAGAGACGCATCCAGGGCAAGCCGCTGAAGGCACGCCAGCTCAGCAACAAGAGGGCAGCCACAATCAGTGTGGCACCGGTAAAGCCGAAGGTCTGGCCAATCAGCACCGCCAATCCCTGCCCAATCACACCACCGGGCCCCATAGGGAGTGCCGTGCCACTGCTATGGAAGCGCAACGCGGCAAAGGCCGACAACGTCAACAACAATGCGAGAAAACCGCCCAGGGTTAGCCAGAGCGGTCGAGCATCCACCTCCATGGCTTCGTTCAGCGCGCGTCGACGCGTGTCCCAACCGATCAAGATCAGAACGAGCGGCAGTAACGCCCATAACCAGGCGGCCCCACCAAAGAGATAAAACAGCAAATCGGACGCCCAGGCTCCAAATCGACCCATGGGGTTCGTCACCTGCATACCACGCCCGGCATGCGACCAGGCCGGATCCGCCGGGTTATAACCACCAAGCGCCAGCACAGCCACTAACGCGACAAAACCAAGAATGGCCCAACGCGCTTCCTGCATCAGGGCGCGAATGCGTTCCGGTAAAGTCCGGGGGCCTTCGATACGTTGGGTCAGGGGACGCGAATACGGACGGTTCATAAAGGCAGAGGGTCAATACAGCCTCCGAGCCATTCCGACAGCCGGAAATCGCCCACGAGACTGCTGAAGCAGTAGTGAAGGATTATAATCCCTGTCATTAGCGATTTACCGGACATCCGCGTGGATGTCCTTTCTTATTCAGGAGCTGTCATGTCTGCCGCTACCCGCCACATTCCCCTGCTGATCCTCGGTTCCGGTCCGGCCGGCTATACCTCGGCCATCTACGCCGCCCGCGCCAATCTGAAGCCGGTACTGATCACCGGCCTGGCTCAGGGTGGCCAACTGATGACGACCACCGAGGTCGACAACTGGCCGGCGGACGTCAACGGCGTCATGGGTCCGGAACTGATGGCCCGTTTTGAACAACACGCCAGCCGTTTCGAGACGGAAATGGTATTCGACCATATCCACACGGTGAAACTCGGTCAGCGCCCCTTCGCGCTAGAGGGGGACGCCGGCAAATATACTTGTGACGCCCTCATTATCGCGACCGGTGCTTCGGCCATGTATCTGGGTCTGCCATCCGAAGAGCAATTCGCGGGACGCGGTGTTTCGGCCTGTGCAACCTGTGACGGGTTCTTTTATCGCAATCAGGAAGTCGCCGTGGTTGGCGGCGGCAATACGGCCGTTGAAGAAGCGCTTTATCTGGCCAATATCGCCAGCAAGGTGACGCTGATTCACCGCCGCGACAAATTCCGCGCCGAAAAGATCATGGTCGACAAACTGTACAAACGCGTCGAGGAAGGCAAGATTGCGCTTGAGCTCAATTCAACCCTGGACGAAGTGCTGGGCGATAACACCGGCGTGACCGGCATTCGCATCAAGGCCGCCGATGGCTCGACCAAGGACAAGGAACTGAAAGGCGTCTTCATTGCCATCGGCCACAAGCCGAACACCGACATGTTCGCTGGTCAGCTCGAGATGGAGAACGGTTACATCATCACGCGCATGGGAACCGAAGGTTTTGCCACCGCCACCAGCGTGCCGGGCGTATTTGCCGCTGGCGATGTACAGGATCACAACTACCGCCAGGCCATTACATCAGCTGGCACAGGTTGCATGGCTGCGCTGGACGCCGAGCGTTTCCTCGATAGCCTGGCGCAGGGGCTGGATGTTGCTCTGCGTGCCTGGCAACCGTCGAAGTAACGCGGTGCCGTGATCGGCACGGAGCCCACGATGCCGCAACCGGCTGGACTCTCTGCCGAGGAACAGGCGTTGTTTCGCCAGCAAGTTGGCGATGCCGCGCCTCTTAAGGTAGCGCCGCGTGCCGATCTGAGTGCGCCGCCACCGCGCCCGGTCGCCCGGCAGCGCTTGCGCGATGACGCCGCCGTATTACACGAACTCATTCATGCACCCATCCAGTTGGCCGATCGACTTGAAGGTGGTGACGAACCGACTTATCTTCATCGGGGCGTTTCGATGCAGGTATTACGTGATTTACGGCGTGGCCGCTGGGTGATCCAGGACGAAATTGACCTCCATGGCCACACCCGTGATGCAGCCCGCAGCGCACTGGCGCATTTTCTGACCCGCTGCCTGCATCAGGGCATCCGTTGCGTGCGCGTCGTCACTGGTCGCGGTTTACGCTCGCCGGGGCAGGTCGCGGTTCTGCGCGTGCTGACACGCAACTGGCTGGCACAACGTCAGGAGGTGCTCGCCTACTGTCAGGCCAAACCCGTCGACGGCGGCGAAGGCGCCCTGATCGTGCTGTTACGCAACCAGCACCGACCGCATCACGCCAACGCCTCCCGCTGAGCGAAGCCATGCGCCATTCCGAGACTGTCCGTTCACGCCGCCGGCTATTCATTGCTATGGCGCTTCTGGGTCTCTCGATGGTTCTGGCGCAAATCTTTAAAGATCGATTATTCAACCTGGTGCGTGGACAACCGGAAGTCACCCGTATCACCCCGCCGCCCTGCGACCTTAACCGGCAGCGCTGTTCATTGCCGATGATCACCCCGGTCGCCTCCGAGGCTCCATGGCTCTTCAGTATCGCGCCACGACCGATCGCGGTGAGCAGCCCGTTAACGCTAACTTTAGCGCCGCCGGATCGTATCCTGGAAACCAATCGGCCGACTGCCGTTTGGGTCGATCTGACCGGCGAGAGTATGGATATGGGCTTGATCCGTATTGCGCTGACGCCAACCCCGGATGGCGGCTGGGAAGGCACGGGCAGTATCCCCGTGTGCATCACCGGGCAGATGCGCTGGCGCGCAGGCTTGCATGTGCAACTTGGACAGACGCTCATTCAAGCCGACTGGTTGTTTAGCGCGCCAACCACCAGATCACCCCAACCATCGCACAAATAATGAAAATCGCCACCTGGAATGTCAACTCGCTCAATGTTCGTTTACCGCATCTGCTAACTTGGCTTGCGCAGGCCGCCCCCGATGTGGTCGGCCTCCAGGAGCTGAAGTGCGAAGACGCGAAATTTCCCATCGATGCTATTCGTAACGCTGGCTATGAGGCGGTCTTTACCGGACAAAAGACCTACAACGGCGTCGCCATTCTGGCGCGCACCGCCATCACGGAGGTTCAACGCGGCATTCCGGGTTACGACGACCCGCAACAGCGGGTGATTGCGGCGACGGTGGACGGTGTGCGCATCGTCAACGCGTATTTCCCCAACGGACAGGCGCCCGGCAGCGAAAAGTTCGTCTACAAGCTCGATTGGCTTGAGCATCTCACGGCATGGTTGCAACACGAACTTGCAACCTTTCCCCAACTCTGTTTGATCGGTGACTACAACATCGCGCCGACCGATGCCGATGCGCACCCCGACTGGAAAGAAGCAATTCACGTCTCTCCCCCGGAGCGCGCCGCCTTCGCCGACCTGGAAGCGTTAGGTCTGAACGATGTCTTCCGCAAGTTCGAACAACCGGAAAAAAGTTTTTCCTGGTGGGATTACCGGATGAATGCGTTTCGCCGCAACTTTGGCCTGCGGATCGACCACGTGCTGGCCAGCACGATACTGGCCCAGCGCTGCACGGCGTGCGCGATCGACAAGTCGACACGCGGCCTGGAGCGCCCCTCCGATCACGCACCGGTAATTGCGACCTTTGGTTAAACGACTGGGTGATTAAGCCAGCTGCCGGGTAAGCGCCACGAAATCGGCTTCACTTAATTGCTCGGCGCGCGCCGTCGGATCGATCCCCGCAACCGTAATCTGATCAGCACTCAGCAGCGGTTTGAGGGTATTACGGACCATCTTGCGACGCTGAGAGAAGGCCGCGTTAACGACGGCACGAAGTTTGGTTTCATCCACCGGCAGACGTTCTGGCACAGGCTTCGGAATCATGCGCACCACGGCCGAATTAACCTTGGGGGCCGGATCGAAAGACTCGGGCGGTACATCCAGCAGGGGCTCCAAGTAGCAATAACGCTGCAGCATCACGGACAACCGGCTGCGATCAGCTTCGCCCGGCGCCGCTACCATGCGATCGACGACCTCTTTCTGCAGCATCACGTGGATATCGCGAATCGCATCGACCTGTTCGAGCAAATGAAACAGGATCGGCGTCGAGATGTTGTATGGCAAATTGCCAACCACGCGTAAGTCCGGGCCCAAAGTGGAAAAATCAAACGCCAGTGCGTCACCCGCATGAATCGTCATTTGCGCCGGCGTATATTTCTTCTCCAGGCGGGCGATCAGATCCCGATCGAGTTCGACCACATGAAGATGTCCTGCCCGCTCCAGGAGCGGTTGCGTCAACGCCCCGAGGCCAGGCCCAATCTCGACGACCCGCTCGCCTGCTCGCGGACTAACCGCATCAACAATGCCATGAATAATGCTCTGGTCAATCAGGAAATTCTGGCCAAAGCGTTTGCGCGCCTTGTGTCCGTTAAGACCGCTGCCAGCAACCGATTGAGCGCGGCTCATGCGGCGGATCTTTCCGCTAATTGCGATGCCAAGGTGACTGCTGCGTAGAGACTACCGGGGTTAGCCGCCGATGAATCGCCGATAGCGCGACCTGCCAGGTCGAGGGCGGTGCCATGATCGACGGAAGTTCGAATGATTGGCAAACCCAGCGTGACGTTAATACCCTGACCAAAGGTGGCATATTTCAATGGCGCCAGCCCTTGATCGTGGTACATGGCCAGTACGGCATCGCCCTGGGAAAGAACACGCGGCGTAAACAGCGTGTCCGCCGGCAACGGGCCAATGAGGGTCAAGCCTTCTGCACGCAATCGCTCAAGCACGGGCGTTATGGTCTCGATTTCTTCCCGCCCCATGTGACCGCCCTCACCGGCATGCGGGTTAAGCCCGGCCACCAGAATCCGTGGGGTATCCAAACCAAACTTTTCGTTCAGATCCTTGTGCAGAATTCGCAAAACGGCTGTTAACACTTTCGGGGTGATCGCTGCCGACACCTCGGCCAGGGGCAGGTGCGTGGTCGCCAGCGCCACTCGGAGCGAGCCATGCGGCGTGTCGCCTGCCAGCATCATGACCACGCGCGCGGTACCCGTCTGCTCGGCCAGGTATTCCGTATGACCGGTAAAAGAGCGGCCGGCATCGTTGATGACCCCTTTGTGCAACGGGGCCGTCACCATACCTGCAAACTCTCGGGATTGGCATCCGCTGATTGCCCGATCCAGCAGACGAATCACATAATCGGCATTGCGAACATCTAATTGACCGGCGACGACCGGCGCCTCGACCGGGATATCACAGACCACCAGCATGCCCCGGCGCGACGCTTGCGCTGGTTGGGCCGGATCATAATCGCGCAGCGCGACCCGAATACCGATCTGCGCGGCCCGCGCTTCCAGAAGTGCACGATCACACAGAACCACCAGCGCATCGGACCAGTCCCGCTCGGCCAGACGCAGGCAGAGATCCGGGCCAATGCCCGATGGCTCCCCCGAGGTAATCGCCAGACGGCGTACGGTCGTTGTCATTGATCCTCGAGACGAATTTCGACGTAGGCCCGGTCACGCACTTGACGGATCCACTCCAGATTGGCGTCTTCCATCTTGCGCTGACGTAAGGCACCCATGGCGCGTTGGCGCTGACGATCCTGGGAAACATCCGTTGTCCGACGCTCCAGCACCTGAATGATGTGGAAGCCGAATGGCGACTGCACAGGGCCGCTGATTTCGCCGATTTTCAGCGCGTTCATGGCCTGTTCGAACGGTTGCACGGTATCCCCCGGATACAACCAGCCCAAGTCACCACCCTTCAGGGCCGATCCATCCTGTGAATAGAGTTTTGCCAGGGCCGCGAAATCTTCGCCTGCCTTGAGACGTTGATGCACGAGGCTGATCTTCTGTTTGGCTTCCGATTCCGAGGTGATTTCGGTCACCTTGATCAGAATATGCCGGGCGTGTGTCTGTTGTACCTGTGGCAAGGCACTGCCGCCACCACGCCGGCCGAGCAGTTTGACAATATGGAAACCGCTGGGGCTTCGCACCACATCGCTGACCTGACCCGGTTTCAGATTCGCCACGGCGGACGACATGACCTGCGGCAAGCTATCAATCGGACGGAAGCCCAGATCCCCACCCTGCATGGCATCGTTCGACTCTGAGTTAGCGGCGGCAAGCTGCGCAAAATCCTTACCGGCCTTGGCCTGTTCATCAATAGCCACGGCTTTGGCGCGGAGCTTCTGCAGCGTTTCCGGCGAGGCGCCTTCCGGAATACGGATCAGGATATGTGCCAGATGCACCTCCTCGCCCGCGCCGCCGATGGACTGGTTGGCCAGAAAGTTATCCACTTCACCCGGCGTCACAACAATCTTGGCGTCGACTTCGCGCTCTCGGATCCGGGCGACCATCATCTGGTCACGGATCCCCTCCCGGAAATCGGTCCAGGTCATGCCATCTTTCTCAATCACCTGCCGCAACTGGTTGGACGACATTTTCTGATTGGCGGCGATCCGGTCGATCGCCTGACTGAGTTCGTTGTCTTCGATGCGCACCCCAGCCTCTTTGGCCTGTTGCACCTGCGCCCGTTCCGTAATCATCTGATCGAGGACCTGGCGTTTCAGAATATCCGGCGGGGGTAACTGCACCTTCTGGCGATGCAGCTGCGCAGTCGCTGAACGTGTGCGCGCATCGAGCTGATGCTGCGTGATGACCCCTTCATTGACCACAGCGACAATACGATCCAGGGTCTGGGGTTGCGCCTGGCGGTTTGGCATCGTCTGAGTCTGAGCCTGCACAGCGCCCGACGACATCGCCACCAGCAGCAAAAAGCCACAGAAGCGGGTGCCTAGTTTTCCGAAATGGTCAATCAGTGTCATGCGTGCTATCCGGCCTTGATCAGTAGTAAGGATCTGTCATGGGCGCCATGAAGGCGGCATCCGACGTTCTCGTGTAATTCGGGATGTTCCGGCGCAACACATCGAGCGGGCTGGAACCTACGCTTCCCATCCCCTTCAGTTCGAGCTGGAGGAAGAAACTGGTGTTGAGGAAGGGGGTCTGGGTGGAGCTGTACGTGATGGCGCGATGATAAACGGCGCGCAATGCCCAACAGGCCGAGTTGTACTCCAGACCGGCCAGACTTTCGATTTGCGACGACTGGACGCCCGAATAGGTGTAACGGCCGACGGCACGGAAAGGCCCCCAGATTTTCCAGGCACCATTGATATCGTTCTGCATCACCGCCGTGGAGCTTGGCCCCGACGTGGCGCCGCCAGGAATGTAATCCTGATTCTGATAGCGATAGGTGTAGTTCAGTACGTTCTCGCGACTTGGCTGAAAGCGCGCACCGATGCTCGCCCGATTAATGCGGTTAACGGAGGTCGTGTTGTTGCTCGCAGCGTTGGCCTGCGCATAGGGACTGACCTGAGCGAAACCATTTAACGAGGTATACGGCGCCACCATACCGGCCGCCTGGGCGAAGTAGTCATTTGCGCCATAGCTGCTGGTCGGCTGATTGGCATACAGGTTGACTTGCTGCGGCTGGAAAAATATGCGCTGCCCCAGGCTAAAGCTCATCAGCTGCTGCCCGGTTTTTTCCATAGAGTAACGCGACGTAATCGCCGCCGTCACCTGGTTGGCGTTCGACACACGGTCCCAGCCGGTGAACATGTTCTCACTGAACATCTGCGCATAGCTCACGTCAGCCACCCCGGTATCGAAGAGCGGCAGGTTGGTCTGGCTGCGGTAAGGCACATACAGATAGTAAAGTCGCGGTTCCAGGGTCTGGTTCAGGCTACGGCCAAAGTATTCGGTTTTGCGGTCAAAGATCATCCCGGAGTCTAGTGACAGAATCGGCAAGGTCCGCGAAGCCACATCCGACTGGATACCGGTGGTGCCATTGTAGGCACCCGAGGTCGTCAGCTGACCCGCATTGGTGTTGTACTGCGTGTAGTGGACGCCGAACTTGGGCGTCACAAACATACCCGGGGTCTGCCAGCTCGTTGCGAGCTGGGGATAGGCCCAGAACCGGTTACCCTGCACGTAGCTCTGGGTCTGGTTGGTAAAGTACGAGTTATTCGCTGAGACCAACGCATCAAGGCGCGTGGGCTGATCGAACATGCCCATGCTCTGGATCACTTCCAGTTCATCCTGATCATTCAACTTCACATTGCTGAAGCCAGCGGCGCCCAGTAGCGAACGATTCATCGAAAAGTTCACCTGCGGCAACAGCTGGTACGGTGTCGCTACCGGCGCACTCGGGTTGAAGTTCAGTGTCTGATAACCCTGGGCAACGACCGAGGCGTTCCAGGTCGGCGCGGCATAGTTCAATCGACCGGTGCGCGGCAGATAGGACTGCGACATCGCTGCCAGTGAATTATTCAGATCCGTGAAGTAGTAGGAGTCTGACACACCCTGCAGATCCCAGGCACCGGTCAGTCCGGGTAAGTAGGTGCTGAAATTTTGCTGGTGCTGCGACAGAAAGCTCCAGCGCTCCCGGTTGGTTAAACGATCATTCGGCATGTAATTGAAAGCATCACGACCATTAAAGGTGGGCGCGACTGTTTTGCCTTCATTACCCAGATAGCGTGAATCCAGATTCATCGACACGCCACGTTTACCGTAGACCACGGGCGTGAACGTCGCATCGTAGTTGGGCGCTAGGTTGAAGTAATACGGCACCGATGCCTGGAAGCCATTGAGTTGGGAAGAGCCAAAACTCGGTGACAGAAAACCGGAATGACGCCCCTTGTCCAACGGGAAGAAGGCATAGGGCGTGTAAAAGAAAGGCACGTTCTGGAAATAGAGTAGCGAATTCGACGCGTTGCCCGAACTCTGTTCATAGTCGGCATGGTAGGTCGACGCACGCAGGTACCAACCGCTATCGCCGGCCGGACAGGTCGTATAGGTGGCATCCTCGGCCTTGTAGCGACCTTCGCCCTGCAAATAGATGCGCGAGGCCTGTCCGTGCGAGATGGTTTCGATGACTTTCGCCAAGGGGGCCTGACCGGGTAACAGCACATTGCCTTCAGCCCCGGTCATGTTGGCATTCGGGGAATCCACCGGCACCGATTCGGCGGTTGCTGGTGCCGCAATATCCGACACACCCGGTTGCTGCGTCATCGTGGCACTGGCTGCGCCACCATAGGACGGCACCGATCCCGGCGCCATCGCTCGCTGCTGGCTCGTCGCTGGAGCGCCCGACCCACCAATGGACGGCGTATTGAATGTCCAGGGCCCCTGATTCGGCTGCGTCACGCGTTTCTGTTGACGGATCTCGTAGTTCACGTTGTCGATGTAACCACTCCGCGCCGCGACAACCATATTGGCCTCGGTACCCGTCATCGTGGTGCCCTGGCGGGGATCGCGGTAAATCACATTCCCCTGGGCGTCGACATTATCTTCGACGATGTTGTACACCAGTCGATCCGCATTAAGCAATGCGCCATCGCGACGCAACTCGGCGTTACCGGTCGCCGTGAGTTCCAGATCGTTACGACCGGTAATGCTGTCTGCCAGGAGCTCGGTCTGGTCTTTGGGAAGCGCTTTGGGGAGCGGTTTGGGTTCAACCGGCACGTCCACATCATTGGCGGCCAGCGGCTGGTCTTTGCGATCTCGCCCCGCCACCATCGTTTCGGTCGGCTGGACCCGAGCCGGCAGCGGTTCATTCGGTGCGACCGGTGCAGTAGGCACACGCGGCGCCACGGGCTCATTCGGTGCAGCCGGGGCGGGCGCAGGCTCCGGAGCCGGTTCTCTGACGGGCGCTTCCGATGATTTCGCGCTCGCCGTTTTGCTCTGGGGTTGAGCCACAGGCGCTTCAGGCACCGGTTCGATCGGGGTCGTGTTAGCGATGGATGTCGGCGTCTTGGCTTTCTTGACGGCTTTGGCCGGCGGTGGCATGCCACCCAAAGCGGCGGGAGATGGCGCCACCGGCGAACCGCTCAACAGTGCCGGGTCAATCAACAAAGGTTCCAGACGCGTTGGCGTTGCAGAGCTCTGCGCAAACGCTGCGCCACTGGTCAGAAGGCATAGCCCGGCACCCAATGCGGCCAGCAACATGTCCAACGCCCGCCGCCCCGGGGTGCAAGATGCAGCAGACGCGGCAACAGACCCACGGTGCAGCGATTCTGCGCGGGATGTACGTTGAGCAAATGACAAAAAAACAGGCAAGTTGGCGAACCCGGAACACAGACAAAGAGCCCCGCCGCCAGCACGGGCTTTTGGCAAGGTAAAATACTCTCAATTCTAGCATTTTCGGACGTCACTACGCCCGAATGGCGCTGGATTCCCGGGCGGTTTTCGCCTGCCTTATCCCCTTGAGTCTCTGATTGTCATGACCGTTTTGTCCGCGACCGATACGCATTTCGATCCACGCCTGGAGGCCGGCACCCGATTTGCCGCCCAAAGCCAGCTGCACCCGGGCACGCCAACCCTGGCACCGGCCTCGGCGGACGCCAGTTTCCGCCGCTATTTTCGGGCGACCTGGCCAAACGGTGAAACGGCCGTCCTGATGGACGCCCCGCCCGACAAAGAGGATGTCCGTCCCTTCGTCAAGATCGCCGGCCTCATGGCCGAAGCCGGCTTGACGGCGCCCAAAATCCTGGCAGCCGACGTCGCGAACGGTTACCTGCTACTGAATGATCTGGGCAACGCCGGTTACCTCAAAACGCTGCATACGGCCGAGGCGAGCGAGGCTGATAGGCTGATGCGCGGCGCGATCAATGCGCTGGTGCAATGGCAGCAATCATCCAAGCCCGGTGTGTTGCCAAACTACGATGAAGCCTTGCTTCGTCGCGAGCTCGACCTATTCCCGGAGTGGTGCATTGGCTGCCACGCTGGCCTGGAACTCAGCGCTCAGGAACAAGGCTGGTTAAAGGGTGTCATGGACGCGCTGGTTAAATCGGCGTTGGAACAGCCGGCCGTATTCGTCCATCGCGACTTCATGCCACGCAACATGATGCGCACGGACAACCCCAACGTTCCGGCGATTCTGGATTTTCAGGATGCGGTCTATGGCCCGATCAGTTATGACGTGGTGTCGCTGTTCCGTGACGCCTTTATTTCCTGGGATGAAGAACGTGAGCTGGATTGGGTGATCCGCTACTGGGAAGAAGCACGTAAGGCTGGCCTACCGGTCCACGCCGACTTCGGTGACTTCTGGCGTGCCTACGAATTCATGGGGCTGCAGCGTCACCTCAAGGTGCTCGGCATTTTTTGCCGCCTGAATTATCGCGACGGTAAATCGCACTACCTGGAAGACCTACCCCGCTTCTACCACTACGCATTCCGTACCGCCGAGCGATACGCCGAATTGCGCCCCTTGGTACCAATTCTGGAACATCTGTCGCCACGCGATCTGCAGATCGGCTACACCTTCTGAGGCAACGTGATGCGCGCGATGATTCTTGCTGCCGGTCGTGGCGAACGGATGCGTCCGCTGACGGATCATTGCCCGAAACCGCTGCTCCCGGCTGCTGGCAAGCCCCTGATTGTCTATCATCTGGAACGCCTTGCTGCTGCCGGCTTTCGTAACATTGTGATCAACCACGCCCACCTGGGCGAACAGCTTGTCACCGCCCTGGGGGATGGTCGCCAATGGGGTCTATCGATCACCTGGTCACCCGAACCCGTCGGCGCCCTGGAAACCGCAGGGGGTATTCGCCGGGCGTTGGCGCATCTGGACGATGGGAATGACAGCCCGTTTCTGGTGATCAACGGCGACATCTACTGCGATTGGCCGATGCGCGCGCGCACGCTGGCTGAAAATGACCTCGCGCATCTGATCCTCGTCGATAATCCGCCGCAACATCTGGCCGGTGACTTCACGCTCACCGGAGATCGGGTAGTCGACAAATCGGATGGCGCTGCCACGCTGACCTTTGCCGGTATTGGTTTCTACCGGCCCAGTCTGTTTTGCAATCTGATTGCCGGGGAGCCCGCCAAACTGGCACCGCTGCTCCGATCCGCGATGGCGGATGAACATGTCAGCGGTGAACATTACCAAGGCCGTTGGGAAGATGTCGGCACACCGCAGCGTCTGGCACAACTCGACGCGGAGCTGCGGGCGCGCCCAGCACACTGACCGCTCCCCGCAGAGGGCTAGCCGGCGTATGATCACGTGATGCAACGCACTCTGCCACAACCATTAGCGCCGCTCGCGCCCACCCTATTTGACCCGTCGCCCTTCGTGAAGCGTCGTGCGGCGTTGCTGCATCAGATGCACAAGCAAGGCCGTGGTGTCGCCATTATTCCCACCAGTACCGAAACGCTTCGTAACCGCGACACACACCACCCGTTCCGCTTCGATAGCAACTTCTGGTACCTGACTGGTTTTGAGGAGCCTGATGCGGTGCTGGTGTTGCTGGTGTCCGATACCCCACAAAGCCTGCTGTTCTGTCGCGAAAAGAATATTGAGCGCGAACTCTGGGAAGGCTTTCGGTTCGGCCCGGATGCTGCGCGCGAACAGTTCGCGTTCGATGGCGCTTTCCCCCTTGAGTCGCTTGACAAGGTGGTCAGCGAACACCTGACCGGCGCGCGCACACTCTGGCACAGCGTTGGCATCGATACCGAGTGGGATGCCCGTATCGGCCGCTGGCTGGAACATGCGCGCAGCCAGGCGCGCGCTGGCAAACAACCACCGACGATGATTGCCGATTGGCGCGCGCTGGTCGAGCCGATGCGTCGCCACAAAGATGCGCACGAACTCAGGCTCATGCAACGTGCAGCGGACATCGCTGCCAACGCCCACGGTCGTGCTATGCGCGCCTGTCTGCCTGGCGTCTACGAATACCAACTGGATGCCGAACTCCAGTATGCGTTTCTGCACGCAGGCGGTCATCCGCCGTCGTACCCATCGATCATTGCCGGCGGCGCCAACGCCTGTGTACTGCACTACACGGCCAACAACCAGCCTCTGCGCGACGGCGATCTGGTTCTCATCGATGCCGGCTGCGAGGTTAGCGGATACGCGTCCGACATCACCCGCACCTTTCCGGTGAATGGTCGCTTCAATGCTGCACAACGTGATCTTTACGAAATCACCCTGGCAGCCCAGATCGCTGCGATTAACATGGCCAAACCCGGGGTTACATTTCATGCTCCCCATGATGCGGCACTCCGTGTCCTGATCCAGGGCATGATTGACCTGAAGCTTTGTCAGGGCAGCGTTGATAGCGTCATCGAATCGGGTGATTACCGCCGTTACTACATGCACCGCACGAGCCACTGGCTTGGGCTGGATGTCCATGACGCCGGTCCGTATCACGAAGATGACGAGTGGGTTCGCCTGCAGGCTGGCATGACGCTGACGATCGAGCCCGGTTTTTATGTTCGTGCCGCTGATGACATCCCTGCAGCCTTTCACGATATCGGTATCCGCATCGAAGACGATGTTGTCATTACGGAGACGGGTTGCCTTGTCATGACCGCCGACGCCCCCAAAGCCATCGACGCCATTGAACAATGGATGGTAGCCAGCTAATGCCTCCGGTGCGCGAGTTCGATATCGTCATCCTTGGCGCCGGCCCCGTCGGCACCACGCTCGCCCTGTTACTCGCCGGTAGCCGACATCGTGTGCTTTTGGTCGAGCAACGTGACTTCACCACGGGCTTCCAAGATCCGCGCGCCCTGGCGCTGTCAGAGGGTGCACGCCAATTGCTTGACCCGAACGGCGCCTGGCCAAAACCGAGCGGCAACGGCGATGGCCGCTGCACGCCGATCGAAACGATTCATATTTCCCAAGCGGGCGGCTTCGGTCGCACGCTGATTGACCGGCAGGATTATGGTATTCCGGCACTTGGGTATGTCGTGCGCTACGGCGCGCTGGTTGAAAGCTTGCACCAGGCGCTGGGCAAAGCCATCCAGCGCCACCATGAACAACTAGTCTGTGTTGAAAAAACGACAGCGCGTGTCAGCGACGTTACCGATCAGCCCCATAACCCGGCCGGTTTCTGGCGCGACGTGGAATTGACCAGCGATGGCAAAACCCAGACGGTTCGCACACGTCTCATCGTGCATGCCGAAGGTACGCCGCCAGACCACAGCCAGGGTGTGATCGCCCGCGGTTATGGTCAACGCGCCATGATTTTTGAAGCGGGTCTGGCGCAAAGTCATGGCCAACGTGCCTGGGAACGTTTCACGCCGCACGGCCCATTGGCCTTACTACCGGTGGATGGCATAGGAGGCAAACGGGTCTCGGTGGTCTACACCGTGTCCGAGCAGGATGCCGAGCCATTGCTGGCGCTCAACGACGACGCCATTCTGGAACAAATTCAGCAAGCCATTGGCCCACAAGTGACATTTACCGATATCGGCCCACGTGCCAGCTTTCCGCTCAAGCTGCGTTTGAGACAACCGGCTGTCGAACACCGTGAACTGTGGATCGGCAATGCCGCGCAAACCTTGCACCCGGTCTCCGGACAAGGCTTCAACCTCGGCTTACGCGATGCGGCCATGCTGGCTCAGGCGTTGCGCCTGACGCTCGATCCGGGCAGCGCGCTCGTATTACATCGGTATGCCCGATCGCGCCAAGTGGATCGTTGGGGCGCCGCTGGCTTTACCGATAGCATCGTCCGGACCTTTTCAACCCCGTTCCCAATCTTGAATGCGGTTCGGGGGATCGCGCTCAGCGCACTCGACATCATCGGCCCACTGCGTCACTTTGTCGCCCGCCGCATGATCTGGGGCGCCCGCGCCTGGCCCTGATTCACCACGCCACCCCCGGCAAATCTGCCGTCCCCTCAGGGCGCGCACGGCTCTGACTAAAAATTAGGCAAAAAAGCGGTTTTCCCTTTATAATCCAAGGCTTTCTTTCTGCCGCTGCCTGATCGACGCGTTATGGAATTTGTTGGTTTCAATCTCCGGAACAATCTGTTCGTTGCCCCGATGGCGGGCGTAACGGATCGCCCGTTTCGTCAGCTTTGCAAAAAGCTCGGCGCAGGACTGGCCGTATCGGAGATGGTCACTTCGAATTCCCTGCTCTATGGCAGCGCCAAGACGCAACGTCGCGCCAACCACGATGGCGAGGTTTCGCCAATCTCCGTGCAGATTGCTGGTGCCGATCCGGCCATGATGGCCGAAGCGGCCAAGCACAATGCCGACCGTGGCGCACAAATCATCGACATCAATATGGGCTGCCCGGCCAAGAAGGTCTGCAATGTGATGGCCGGCTCGGCCCTGCTGCAACATGAAAACCTGGTCGCCAAAATTCTGACTGCCGTTGTCAATGCGGTACCCGACACCCCAGTCACACTGAAAATTCGAACCGGCTGGAACATCGACAACAAAAATGCGCCGAACATTTTGCGTATCGCCGAAGAGAGCGGTATTCGCGCGCTGGCCATCCATGGCCGGACGCGTTGCCAGCAATATCGGGGCGAAGCCGAGTTCGACACCATTGCTGCAGTCAAAGCTGCGGCCCGTATCCCCGTGATCGCCAACGGCGACATCACCACACCGGAAAAAGCCAAGGCCGTTCTGGAAAAAACCGGTGCCGATGGCGTGATGATCGGCCGCGCGGCCCAGGGGCGCCCCTGGATCTTCCGCGAAATCGAACACTACCTGGCCACCGGCGAGAAATTGCCACCGCCTGCTGTTTCCGAAATTCAAACCATCCTGCTCGAGCACCTGGAAGACCTTTATGGTTTCTACGGCACAGAGACAGGTGTGCGCGTCGCCCGCAAACATATCTCCTGGTACACAAAAGGATTGAGCGGTTCAGCCGCCTTTCGCCATCAGATGAACCGCCTCGACAGCGTTGCCGAACAACGTGCCGTGGTGGATGACTTTTTCCGTGCCCTGGCGCAGCGCCATGCGCATCTGGTTTACGACAGCACCGGTGAGCACCTCGCCACAGACGCCGAGGAGCTTGCCGCATGAGCACCCAACCACCCTCGCCTCTGGCTCAGGCCGTGACTACGGCACTGGAAAAGTACTTCACCGAACTTAACGGTGAAGCTGCGAGCAATGTGTACGACATGGTCATTAGCTGCGTTGAAAAACCGCTCCTGCAGGTCGTGATGATGCAAGCCAAAAACAATCAGACGGTGGCCGCCCAGATTCTCGGCATTAATCGCAATACGCTTCGCAAGAAGCTTGGTGATCATGGATTACTCTAAAAATTCATCGACTGATTTCCCCCACGACTTCACCACTCTCTGATCCATTATGAAAATCCGTCAGGCACTGCTCTCCGTTTCCGATAAAACCGGCGTTCTCGAATTTGCCAAGGCACTTGATGCGCAAGGCGTTGCCCTGCTGTCGACGGGTGGCACCGCCAAGTTACTGCGCGATGCCGGCTTGAAAGTCACGGAAATCGGTGACTACACGGGTTTTCCGGAAATGCTGGACGGTCGCGTCAAGACCCTGCACCCGAAGGTACACGGCGGCATCCTGGCGCGCCGCGATCTGCCGGCACACATGGCCACCATTGAACAACACGATATCCCGACGATCGATCTGGTTTGTGTCAATCTGTACCCCTTCCGCGAGACCGTGGCCAAAGCCGGTGTAACGCTGGAAGAGGCGATCGAAAACATTGATATTGGCGGCCCGGCGATGGTGCGTTCGTCGGCCAAGAATTACAACGGCGTCGCCATCGTGACGGACCCCGTCGATTACGCCGTTCTGATCGAAGAAATGAACGCCAACAATGGCACACTATCGTTGACCACCCGCTTCGGTTTGGCCAAGAAGGCCTTCACCCATACCGCGCGTTATGACTCGGCGATTGCCAACTGGTTGACGGGCCTGGATGCTGGCGCGGAAAACAAACCGGCCGAGGCGGCACCCACACCGTCGATCTTCCCGAGCCATCTGCAGCTGTCATTCGATCGCGCCGAGACGCTGCGCTATGGTGAGAATCCGTTGCAACAGGCCGCGTTCTACCGTGACAGCTCGCCAACCGCTGGCGCGATCGCCAACTATACGCAGCATGGTGGTAAAGAACTGTCGTACAACAACATCGCCGATGCCGATGCCGCCTGGGAATGCGTGAAGACCTTCCGTGAACCCGCCTGCGTGATCGTCAAGCACGCCAACCCCTGTGGGGTTGCCGTGGACAGCCAGCTACTCAAGGCCTATGACAAAGCCTTCCAGACCGACCCGACCTCGGCCTTTGGCGGCATCATCGCCTTCAACGGCACGGTGGACGTCGATGTCATCGAAGCCATGAATGAACGCAAGCACTTTGTCGAAGTGCTGATCGCGCCGGCATTCACGCCAGCCGCCATGGCACTTCTACACGCCAAGGCCAATCTGCGCGTGCTGACAGTGCCGCTGCCCGAAGGCAACACTCCGGTATATCACGCACTCGAACTCAAGCGCGTGGGCGGCGGTTTACTAGTGCAGACCCCGGACGCCTTCAATGTCCAGCCGGAAAACCTCAAGGTTGTTACCAAGGTCCAGCCAACACCTTCACAAATCGCCGATCTGCTCTTTGCCTATCGCGTTGCAAAATTCGTCAAATCAAATGCTATAGTCTTCTGCGGGAACGGCATGACGCTCGGTGTTGGTGCCGGTCAGATGTCGCGCGTCGATTCGACCAGGATCGCCGCCATCAAGGCTGCTAACGCCAACCTGTCCCTAACCGGCAGCGTGGTGGCCTCCGATGCGTTCTTCCCCTTCCGTGACGGCGTTGATGTGCTTGCAGCCGCAGGCGCCAAAGCCGTGATCCAACCGGGTGGCTCCATGCGTGACGACGAGGTCATCGCTGCCGCCGACGAACATGGTCTGGCCATGGTTGTTACCGGTGCCCGTCATTTCCGCCACTAATGTCCGAGATATCCACTATGTCCCGCTCAAAACTGACACTCAGCCTGTTCACCGCCCTGTGTATTGTCAGCGCCCCTTTCGCGCAGGCTGCCGATGACGCTTCGAGTGTGCCGGACACTACCAGCAGTTCGGAAAGCACCCCGGCGAATGTGGTGGTCGTTGGCAACACCAATAAAAGCGCAGACAAGACCGAGACACCCGCCAGCACCGAGGGTCAGAGCTGGTATAGCAAGGCCTGGAGCACCGCCAGCAAGCATTTGTCCGACGTCTGGAACAAGGGTGATATCGAGGTCTATGTGCCGTTCTGGAGCTACCATCTTCCGTTTGCCTATTCTCCCGAGAAGCGCTCCCAATACACCGAATATCCGGCCGGTGGTGGTATCGGCAAGGGTTTCTACAACGAGAGCGGCAACTGGGAGGGTATCTACCTGATGGAGTTCCAGGACTCGCATGGCAAGCCGATGTATATGGGCGGCTATGGCTGGGTGCCGACCTGGAACCCGATTAACGAAAAATCCAGAATCGGTGTGGGCGCGACTGTCTTCATGTTCATGCGGTCGGACATCAACTACTACGCACCGACCCCCGGCATTCTGCCCATGGCGACGATGGGTTATGGCCCGGTTGATGTGCAGGTCGCCTATATCCCCGGCGGTCAGGGTTACGGTAACGTGCTCTTCTGGTGGGCAAAATACTCATTTAAGTAATTCTTGGCGCACAACTTGCTTTAGCAGCGAGCTTTTTAGTAGGAAAGTTTCATGAAAATTCTTGTTGTCGGCTCCGGTGGTCGTGAGCATGCCCTGGCATGGAAACTGGCTCAATCTTCCGGTGTGACTAAAGTATTCGTTGCACCCGGCAATGCCGGCACGGCCCGTGAACCGGCGCTCGAGAACCTGCCGATTACTGACATCAACGCTTTGGCCGATTTCGCCGCGCAGAATGATGTTCATCTGACCGTCGTCGGTCCTGAAGCCCCCCTGGCTGCCGGGATCGTCGACGTATTCCGCGCCCGCGGCCTGAAAATCTTCGGACCTACAAAAGCTGCCGCCCAACTGGAGAGCTCGAAAGATTTCGCCAAACGTTTCATGGCCCGCCACAACATTCCAACGGCTGGCTTCGAAACCTTTACCGATGCCGCTGCTGCCCATGACTATGTGAACCGCCGTGGCGCGCCGATCGTCATCAAAGCCGATGGTCTCGCCGCCGGCAAAGGGGTGGTGGTCGCGATGTCGATCGATGAGGCACATGCCGCGATCGATGACATGCTCTCGGGCAATAAACTCGGTAGTGCCGGTGCCCGCGTGGTGATCGAAGATTTTCTGGATGGTGAGGAAGCCAGCTTCATCGTTCTGGTCGATGGTAAGAATGTCCTACCCATGGCAACCAGCCAGGATCACAAGCGTATTGGTGACGGTGATACCGGGCCAAATACCGGTGGCATGGGCGCGTATTCGCCGGCACCCGTCGTGACGCCGGAAGTGCACGCCAAGGTCATGCGTGAAATCATCATGCCCACCGTACAAGGTATGGCAGCCGACGGCATTCCCTTTACCGGTTTCCTCTACGCCGGTCTGATGATCGGCAAGGACGGCTCGGTCAAGACACTGGAATTCAACGCCCGTATGGGCGACCCGGAGACACAGCCGATCATGATGCGTCTGAAGTCTGACGCCGTAAAAATGTTTGAACATGCCATTGCCGGCACACTCGACCAGGCAGAGACCGACTGGGATCGCCGCGTAGCGCTGGGCATTGTGCTTGCTGCACAGAACTATCCGGAAACGCCGCGCAAGGGTGACACAATTCACGGCCTGCCAACGGGTAACTCGGCGGGGGAGGATGCGCATGTATTCCATGCCGGAACGGCTGACGAAAACGGCCAGGTCGTGACAAACGGCGGGCGTGTACTGTGCGTCACGGCACTGGGCGAGAACGTCGCACAGGCCCAGAAACGCGCCCGTGACGTGGTTGACACCATCCGCTTCGAAGGTATGCAGTACCGCAAGGATATCGGCTACCGCGCCATCAACCGCTGATCAGCCCCGCCATCAACCGCTGATCAGCCCCGCCATCATGTCCGCGCAGCAAGGCCCGCAACGTTCTCAGATTGTTGAACGCTATTTGCGCGGTCTGCAGCAGCGTATTGTCGACGCCCTCGCAGCGGTCGATGGCCAGGCGTTCCGCCAAGACAACTGGATCCGGCCGGCCGGCGGTGGTGGTGTTTCCTGCCTGATCGAAGAGGGCGACCTCATTGAGCGTGGCGGCGTGAATTTTTCGCACGTCATGGGGGAACAACTCCCCCCCTCCGCTTCGGCGCACCGGTCCGAGCTCGCGGGACGCCCCTACGAAGCCATGGGCGTGTCGTTGGTGATGCATCCACGCAACCCCTACTGTCCAACGGCGCACATGAATGTGCGCTATTTCGTTGCCCACCCGCCCAAACACCAGCCGGAAGCGCTGCCGGTGTTCTGGTTTGGTGGCGGCATGGACCTCACGCCATACTACGGCTTCCACGAAGACGCCGTTCATTTTCACCAGACGTGTCGCGATGCGCTGGCGCCCCATGGCGCAGATTACTACCCACGCTTCAAGGATTGGTGTGACCGCTATTTCTTTCTCAAGCACCGCAACGAAGCCCGCGGTGTCGGGGGCGTTTTTTATGATGATCTGAATGAACCGGGTTTTGAGGCCAGCTTTGCGCTCACCCGTTCGGTAGGTGATGCTTTTATCGATGCGTACACACCAATACTCCTGCGTCGCCGCGATCTACCTTGGGGCGAACGTGAGCGGGATTTTCAGGCCTATCGCCGTGGACGCTATGTCGAATTCAATCTCGTCTACGACCGAGGAACACTTTTTGGCCTGCAATCTGGCGGACGAACCGAATCGATCCTGATGTCGATGCCACCGATCGTTAAGTGGCGCTACGACTGGCAACCCGAGGCCGGTTCGCCCGAAGCGATGCTGTATACCGATTTTCTACCGCAGCGCAATTGGTTGGCCTAAACCCACAAACCGCGGGGCTCGCTGTCTTCTAACGAACACGGTGGCTGTCGATAAACTCGCGCGCCTTTGATGTCCACGGGTCTGCCACCATGCGACTCAGCATGGCATCCGCAGCATCCAGCAGATCAGCATCACACTCCTGATGCGGGATCTGCGTGAGATACATGCTGAAGCGTTGCTGATCGCTACGGTAGTGTCGGAGGTTACCCAAGTGCGCCTGACGACGGCAGCTTGCCAGAAATGCCTGCGATAACCCATCGCGCGGACGCAAGTCTCGCACCTGGATCAGCACATCCTCCCAGCGCTCGGTACCCAACAAGGCGCGCAATTCCGAACGCAGCGACGCCGTACTGGCGGGAGGACGTGTCTGATTTTTCGCCAACGCCAGCACCTGTAGTGCCGGTTCATATTGACGGCGAGCGACGAGCATCTCGGCCTCCTGTTCCAGACGTGCGGCAATCAGGGAGGCGTCATCGGATTCAACACGACCCAACCAGATCGCCGCGCGATCGGCATCGTCCAATCCCTGAGCGGCGCGCGCCGCTAGAAGATCGGCATAACCTGGTGCGAAGCCCAGCTTGCGAGCACATTCCGCCGCGTTGATCGCCGCCTCATAGTGACCCTCGAGCAACAGCCGCAACGATGAAAGAAACGCCTGCTCCCCCTTACGCTGACGGCGCAATGCCCGGTAACGCGCCAGGCTTGCCGGCAAGCGCAGCGCGCCCTGAAGAAGTCTCAGTAATACTGCACCGGTGATCAAGGTTGCCACAATCGTCAGCAGAAGAAAATTCAGCGACATTTCAATGCGCCAGGTCGACAGCACAATGAGCGCATACCCATCGTTGCGCGCCATTAGATCAGCCATCGCCACCGCCAGGGTGCCAAGCCCCAGCCCCCAGATCAGCCACTGTCTCATTGTGCCGACCCTTTCGTGCTGTCCTGCGCTTTGGTTGTTTCTGCCGGTTTGGCTGGTTCGCCCGCGGACACCGCAGCTTCTTGCGGCGCCTCATCTGCAACCAGCGGTTCGCCCGTCAGCGCAGAACGCGCGGCGGCCAATGCCTTACGCGATTCTTCCAAACTCACGGCCGCCGGATCAATGTTCAGCGCCACCAGCTTTTGCAGCGTTGCCAGATCATCCTTGACCAGGGCATCGGCCGTATCGGCATATTTCATAATCCAGGCACGCGCCTGACCTAGTGTCTGCTGATACACGCCTGCATTGCGCATAATCAACGCATGTCGGGCGTCGAGGAGCAACAGGCGCAACCCTTGTTGCAAAAACACCTTTTGTTCCGGGGCGATGAGACCGGCTTCGGCTTGATCGAGTCGCTGCACCCGAATCATGCTACGAATAGCCTGCCAGACGTCCCGAGCAATCGCGACCGCAAAGTGACGGCCACGCTCCAATAGGGTCGTCGGCGCGACCAGTTCATCAGCCGGGCGCTGGGTATCCGGAGCCTTGTCGACAGGAACGCGTCGATCCTGAATCAGCGGCAGCTTATCAATGCTGGCGATCACGATGTCGATACGTTCAACCGCCGACCGGAGATCCAGGACTTGCTGTGATTTCAGAACGACCAGATCGCGGCCAACAGCCAGTCGCAGGGCCTGGGCGGCGGCACCCGGTTGGTTCGCCAGATTTCGCTGCGCGTTCTGCAAGGCCAGCACCAAGGCCTGGGTATTCCCTGTCCCCTGCCAGATCTGCCAACCGGCATCGATCTGCTGTTCGATACGATCCAGGCTCATCAGCGCCCGTTCCTGTTGCAAGGACTGGTGCATCTGCTGGACATCGTCACGCAAGCGTGCCTGATCCGCCATAGCCGCTTCCAACGCCGTCAGTCGTCCATCAACGGTAGCGATCTGGCCAGCTTCGTTATCCAGGGTTTCCCAGAAACGCACCGTGACCAACTGTTGGACACCGAAGCCAATGATCAGCAACAGACAAAGCGCCCACACCCACCGACCACCCGGTAAGCGGCGCCGTTGTGCCGGCCGTTTCTTGGTATTCGGGGCATCTTGCGGTTGCTGATCCGTCGTCGGGACGTCGCTCATGGGATCTCCGTTCTATTCAGGCGAGGTTAGATTCATTATACGTTTGCAAATAGCGCAACATCCCTTCGTCGCCACCCGCCGTGACCGCCACGTGGGTCCAACCCAACTGACGCGCGGCCTCAGCAATACGCGGGTGGGGCGCAAGCACCGGGCAGGCCTTGAGCGCCAGCGCCAGATCAGCACTAGCGGCGCTCATGACGCGTTGCAAAGATTCACTGCTGCTAACCAGCAACACTCCGGGTTCCAACCCGGTTTTGCACCAGATCTGCAGTTCCTGAAGTGCAGCCGGATGCAGCTGCCGGCGGTAAATAGCCACTTCATCCACACGCGCACCCCGCTCTCGTAAAGACTGCGCTAGAAAGTCTCGACCGCCTTCACCACGGATCAGTGCAAAGGCCTGCCCGCGACAATGCGTTTGTTCAAAAAATGGCGCGGCGAGCAAACCCTCAGAATCAAAGTTGCGCTCCGGTAAAACCACCAGCGGGATACGATGCGATTTCAGGACAGCCGCAGACCCCGGGCCGACAGTTGCCGCAGCAACCGCCGATGGCCAGCCGTCCGAAAGCGCAGCGGACAATGTGGGCCAGGCAACGTTCACGGCATTGGCGCTGATAAAAATGCAGGCACGATATTCGGTCAAACGGTTGGCAATGTTTTTTAAGTCTGAGAAATCGTCAACCGGTTGAATCGCCAAGAAGGGAATATGTTGCGCCTCCCCCCCCAACGCACGGATGCCGTCAATAAGTCGATCACCCTGGCCTTCTGGTCGCGTCACCAGAAAACGTTTGCCGCGCAGGGGAGGTTGCGGCGACATCACAGCTCAGGCCGGTCGTTGATTCAGTTGGGCGATGAGCACGTCTGCACCCTCAGTCAACAAACGTTCGGCCAGCGCCGTACCCAGCGACTCCGCATCCGCCCAGGCGCCACGACACTCTCCTGACACCATTTGTGTGCCATCGACCGAGGCGACCAACCCGCGCAACCAGAGCTGCTGATGCGTTTCACCTACAGCAAAGCCGGCGATGGGCAGATGGCAACTGCCACCGAGTCGACGGGAAAACGCTCGTTCGGCACGCACACAGGCTGCGGTCTCAGCATCCGCCAATCCATTGGCGATTCTCTGATTCTCGGGTTGTGCCTCACAAATCTCGATCCCTAGCGCGCCCTGGCCCGGTGCCGGCAACATCTCGGCCGGATCAATCCGCGTACGAATCCGATCCGCCAACCCCAGGCGCACCAGGCCGGCAGCGGCCAGAATAATCGCGTCATACTCTCCAGCGTCGAGTTTTTTCAGGCGGGTGTCCAGGTTGCCGCGCAATGGCTTGATCACCAGGTGCGGAAACTTCGCCCGCAACTGTGCCTCGCGGCGCAGACTTGACGTGCCGACCACGGCCCCCGCTGGCAGATCTGCCAGATGATGAAAGCGTGGGCTCACAAAAGCATCGCGCGGATCTTCACGCGCGCTGATCGCCGCCAGAACAAAGCCTTCTGGCATCTCCATCGGCACATCTTTCATCGAATGTACCGCCAGATCGGCTCGACCTTCGGCCATGGCGACCTCCAGCTCCTTGATGAAAAGCCCCTTACCACCGATGGCCGCGAGCGGCCGATCCAGAATCTGGTCGCCCCGGGTGGTCATCCCCAGGATCTGCACATCACGATCCGGGTTCTGTGCCTGCAAGCGGCTTTGGACATGCATGGCCTGCCACATGGCAAGACGGGATTCACGAGAAGCGATAACGAGGGGTTTGGACATGGCGATCAATCAATGCAAATTCCACGGACGTGGCACCCGGACGAGTGCAATCCTAGCACGTGCCATCCCTTATAATACGGGCTCCCCAGCCACTCTTGCGACTCATCAACATGTCTGCCAACGAAAAGACCCCTGCTTCCACGCCCTATACCTGGGCCGGCCGCTTTGACGAGCCGATGTCGGAACTCGTGAAGCGCTACACCGCCTCGGTCGATTTCGACCAGCGTCTGTGGCAACAGGATATCCGCGGCTCGCTGGCACATGCCCGCATGTTGGCCAAACAGCAAATCATTAGCGCGCAGGATCTGGCCGAGATTGAACGCGGCATGGCGCAGATTCTGGGCGAACTCGAACGTGGCGAGTTCGTTTGGTCGTTGGATCTGGAAGACGTCCACCTCAATATCGAGCACCGCCTGACGAGCCTGGTCGGTGACGCCGGCAAGCGTCTGCACACCGGTCGCTCGCGTAACGACCAGGTCGCCACTGATATCCGGCTGTGGCTCCGTGACAGCATCGATATCCTGATCGAGCTTTTCAAACGACTACAACGCGCGTTGGTCACATTGGCCGAACAGCATGCCGCAACCCCGATGCCGGGCTTTACCCATTTGCAAGTCGCTCAGCCGGTCACCTTCGGTCATCACCTGATGGCCTATGTGGAAATGCTGGCACGTGACGCCGAACGCCTGACCGATCTCCGCCGCCGCGTCAACCGGCTGCCCCTGGGCAGCGCCGCGCTGGCTGGTACGACGTACCCCATCGACCGCCATTTCGTCGCCGAGCAACTCGGCTTCGAGGCTGTTTGTGAGAATTCGCTGGACGCCGTCTCTGATCGTGATTTCGCAATCGAGTTCTGTGCTGCTGCATCGCTAGCGATGATCCACCTTTCCCGCTTCTCAGAGGAACTGGTGCTGTGGATGACGCCGCGCTTCGGTTTTGTGATGCTGGCCGACCGTTTCTGCACCGGTTCGTCGATCATGCCGCAGAAAAAGAACCCGGATGTCCCCGAACTCGCCCGCGGCAAAACCGGTCGCGTCATCGGCGATCTGAACACCCTGCTCGTTCTGATGAAGGGGCAACCGCTGGCCTATAACAAAGACAATCAGGAAGACAAGGAACCCTTGTTTGATGCCGTCGATACACTGACCGACACCCTGCGCATTTTCGTCGATCTGGTACCAGGCATTACCGTGCGCCCGGAACCAATGGCCAACGCCCTGCTCCAAGGCTACGCCACCGCGACGGATCTGGCCGACTATCTGGTGCGTAAAGGTTTACCCTTCCGCGAAGCACACGAAGTCGTGGGGCTAGCCGTCAAAGCGGCCGAAAAGAAAGGGGTTGACCTGGCCGATCTCACGCTGAGCGAACTGCAAGCCTTCTCGACGCTGATCGCCCCGGACGTGGTCAACGCGCTCACCGTCGATGGCTCGCTCGCCGCCCGCAACCATATCGGGGGCACAGCACCGAATCAGGTCAAAGCCGCTATCGAACGTGCCAAAAAACGACTGGGCTAAGCGGGTTTAAATCGAGGCCCCGGCCAGCGTTGCCACACCGAGCAACAGAAAGAGCACCGCCGTCACGCGGTGCACAAGTTCGATCTGGATCTTGCGCAACAACAGGTTGCCGAAAAAAACCAGCGGTACATTGGCAACGAGCATCCCAACGGTAGTCCCCATCACGACCGACAGTAGATCATTGAAACGGGCGGCCAGAATCGCCGTGGCGACTTGTGTCTTGTCCCCCATCTCCAGCAAAAAGAATACGACCGTCGTCATCACAAAAACGCCATAGCGGCGCAATTTCTGTTCTGCGGCATTCTCTTCGTCTTCATCCAGTCGATCCGGGATCAGTGTCCAGATTGCCATGGCAATGAACGAAAGGCCAACGATCCAGCGCATCCAGTCGGGACCAAGCCATTCAAAAACGGTGTCACCGACCAGGGCGGCGAGCGCATGATTCAACAGGGTGGCCACGAAGATACCGGCACTGATCGCCCACGGCGAACGGTATCTTGCCGCCAAGACCAGGGAGAGCAACTGGGTTTTGTCGCCGATCTCGGCCAGCGCCACGACACCGGTGGCGATCAGGAATGTTTCCATCAGTTTTTATACGGTTCGAGAAGCGTCTGTAATTCACCCGCCTGAAACATTTCCATCATGATGTCACTGCCGCCAATAAACTCACCATTCACATACAGCTGAGGAATCGTGGGCCAGTTGGCGTAAACCTTGACACCCTCACGTACGTCCGGGTTTTCCAGAACGTTGACGCTAAAAAATTTGCTGACGCCGCTTTCGCGCAAAAGCTTACAGGCACGCTGGGAAAATCCACACTGCGGAAACTGCGGCGTTCCCTTCATGTACAGCACAACGGGGTGGCCTTTCACCTGTTCGTCGATGAGGGTCAGAACCGGATTGTTGTTATCGCTCATGGTGAAACTCCGTCTTCTCTGGGGTTACAAAGTGCAAGGAGTCTAGCCAAGAGCCTGTCGGGCGTCAAACAGCTAGTGGTAGGGGTGCCGTATGCGCTCGACCAGGCTATATAGCCCCATCCCCGCCAGCAACGCCACTACATAAACGAGGCCAGCATCCAATCCGGCGCCCAACAGCACCAATCCGGGCCCCGGACAGATACCGGTCAGACCCCAACCAATACCGAACAGTACGGAACCGCCAATCAAACGGCCATTGATTGTCCGGTTGGTTGGCAGGTTCAAGGGTTCGCCCAAGAGGGTGAGACGTCGTTGACGCAATAGCGCAAACCCCAGGCTGCCGACCACCAAGCCACCGCCCATGACCAGCCCGAGCGATGGGTCCCACAGTCCCGCCACGTTTAGAAAACCAATGACCTTTTCCGGGTTGGCCATGCCAGACAGAATCAACCCCGTACCGAGCAACAAGCCGGCCAGACCGGCCGTGAGCCAATGCATCGTCGATTTCATGCGGCACCTCCCAAAAGATGCCGCATGACGTACACCGTCACCATCGCCGAACCCATGAAACACAACACTGCAACCAGCGAGCGCAATGAGAATCTGGAAAGCCCACAGATACCATGCCCACTCGTACATCCGTTGGCATAGCGGGTACCCAATCCGACCAGCACGCCGCCCACCAGCAAACCGATCAGCCCGGTCTGCTCATGGACCTCGGGCAACCGGGCAAAAACGCGCCACACAAGTGGCGACACTATGAGCCCAAACAAAAATGCAACACGCCAGCCAAAAGCCTCATGCTTGCGCTGCACCACCAGATCGACCATGTGACCGATGATGCCGCTAATGCCCGCAATCCGGCCATTCGTCCAAGCCAACCATACGGCAGCGGTGCCGATCATGCCGCCGCCGAGCAATGCGGCGAGGGCAGCCGCTCCGTTAAACGCATTCCAATCAATCATCATGATCGAGTTCCTTTCCCGGCTTTCTGACCGTACGGCCTGACCTCGCCAGCTGCGGGCACCCCACAATAGAGACGGTGAAGAGTTTCTAGAAGCGCTTGCACGTGAGGATGCGCCACACTGTAATAGATAAATTTACCATCGCGCCGGGTAGCGACCAGACCTTCATTGCGCAGCACACCGAGCTGCTGAGAGAGCGTAGGCTGATGAATATCGAGCATCTCTTCCAATTCGCCAACCGAGTATTCTCCCTGCAGCATCTGGCAGAGCAACAACAAACGATCCGGGTTACCCATCACCTTGAGCAGGGACACCACCTGTCCGGCCTGATGCCGCATCCACTCCAGATCCAAAACCGGTGCATTAGCCGGTGTGGACTGTTTTGCCTTGCGGGTTTGACGCGTGTTATTTAGTGCAACAGACATAGAATTAAATGACCGTGAGTTCTTCCCCCGACAATATACCATTAAATATATTCATAAACTACGAAACTGATAGCCCCCATCCTGGCGACAACTTGCCGTGCGTTAAAATGGCGGCATGAAAAAACCGACCTGGCGCAAGCCCAGCGGCGCGCCCGTTTCCTGCACTGAAAAAATCAAAGTTCTGAACGAGAACTATGAAGAGTTACGAACGCTTGCCCAAGAAGCGCTCGACGATGCACTGCTCATGGGCTGTAGCGAACAGCAGATTCGCGACATTTTGCGTCAGATGATTGACGACCTTTCCACGACGTATAACGAACTTCCGGAGTAGGCCGGATTAGGCCGTTAGCCAGCTCAGCCGTCGTGCATGCCAATCCAATACTGCCGTACGACTGATCATTTTTGAAGCCAGCGCCGGATTGGCTCGCGTGATCACCCCATGCGCAAAGTGCGCAAGGAATCGGGCTTTCATTTCAGCCCGGGCGCGATCCACGCCAATACTTTCATACGGCACAGACGACAATAACAAGAAGCCATCGTCGGGAATCCTGCCGGCCGCCATATTGCTTTCGATAATCCCCGCTGCACGGGCGATAGGTTCCGAGAGATCCGGACTATAGGGTCCGACGATCAGCGCCAGATTCGGTTTATGCAGAAAGTCGAAGCCGCGTCCTAGGCAGATCATCCACTCCCGATGCTCAATATCCAGCAAGCGTTCACCCAGCCTCGCCTGCACGCGTACCTGAGCGATGTGTCGCGCATTGCCCTCCAGTAGCGGCCGCAGATCTTCGCGCAACTGGAGCGGCATATCCGGCAACAATTGAGCCAAACGTTGCGCCAGGGTTTCCGTTGCCTGGGGTATGAAGGTCGCCATATCGAGTATCTGACCCTCTGCCCCATGCACAATGAGCGCGTCTTCATCGGTTTCGAAGCCGCAAATCAGGGGGTACACCGTACCATGACTCTCGCCAAAAATTTGTGCAATCTGACGATGAATTGCGCAGGTATGTTCGAACGCCGCCTGTCGGTCAAAGTCAAATCCGGCACACCCCCGATGTGGGTCACCACGGGAAAAGTGATAGGTCACCAGAAACAACACCTGACGTCCTTCACGGACACGATCCATGACGTATTGCGTCAGCACCTCGCCGAGATGCGGCCAGCCCAGATCAAAGCGGCCACCGAGGTTTCTAAAAGGCATCAGGATACCGACGGGGGTTTCCGTCGCTACCGGAATATTGATCCGGCCATCCATGCATTTGAGTACAGCAATCGCTGTCGGATGAAGACTCTGGTAGCGCGTTCGCGCCAGCATCGCTTCAGGGCTGCGATAAATCTCGCCGTGGCGTTCCGCCAGTGCTTCTAGCCAGGCGATGCGCTGGTGGATCGGCTGTTCGTGAACATCGTTCATCGCACCCCCGTATTCGTCGTCGCTAGATCGCCTCTTTGGGGAAAGCGACCAGGTGGTCAATTTCGAGCCTGATGCCAATCATCTCACCAATTTGATGATCATGGTGACTGGAAACCAAAGACAACAACCGATTACCCGAGGCCAATTCCAGAGTATAGAGAAAAGCCGCTCCCCGAAAAACACGGTCCAGTACTTTCGCACGCACCGGGCTGGCATTGTCGTGCTGAATGTCATCCGGACGAATCAATACATCGACCTCGGTACCATCGGGCACGTCGACCGGTTGTATATGGCACAACTGTCCTAATTCGAAATCAATACAGTTTTGACCACGCACGAGTGCTGGCAGAAATACGCCATCACCGACAAAGGTTGCAACGTAGCGGGTAGATGGCTCGTGGTACAACTCATAGGGCGAAACCCATTGCTGCAAACTCCCGGCCAGCATGACGCCAACCCGATCAGCCATGGCAAATGCCTCCTGCTGATTGTGCGTGACTAATAACCCAGTGGTCCCCGTCGCTTTCAGAATGTGGTGCACGTCGATCGACAATCGCTCGCGCAACTCCACATCCAGATTGGAAAATGGCTCATCCATGAGCAACAAGGTGGGCCCGGGGGCCAGCGCCCGCGCCAGGGCGACACGCTGCTGCTGCCCCCCAGACAGTTCGTGCGGGTAGCGGCGATCGACATCCGCCAGCCCGACCAGCGCCAGCATTTCAGCGACACGGCGGGATTGGTCAACCCGGGACCATTCGCGTAAACCGAAGGCCACGTTATCTGCCACCGTCAGATGCGGAAATAGGGCGTAGTCCTGAAAGACCATTCCGATCTGTCGGCGTTCAGGTGCCAACCGCCACTGGGCATCTGCCACCCAATGGCCATTGAGCGCAATTCGACCCCCCTGCAAAGGCTCGAAACCCGCGATGGCACGCAGCACGGTTGTCTTGCCGCAACCAGAGCCGCCCAGCAAGCAACCGATTTCACCCGGCGCTAGTGAGAACGAGAGATCGTTAACAATTGGCCTATCCCCGTAGCCCAACACGACCGAATCAAGAATCAACGCATCCATCATGGCTGTTTAATGTCGTTTTAGTGCAAACCAGATTCAGATTTGCGAACCAGCAGAATCACCGGCAGCAACCCTGCGAGGACAATCGCCAGGCTTGGCAGCGCGGCACGATCCCACATCCCTTCCGAAGTCATTTCGAACACTCTGACTGCGAGGGTATCCCAGCCAAAAGGTCGTGTCATCAGGGTAATCGGCATTTCTTTCATCACGTCCACGAAAACGATCAAGGCAGCGGTGAGCAAGCCTCCGCGCACCATCGGCAATTGCAAACGCATCAGCGTCTGTCTTGGTGACAGCCCCAGCGATCGTGCCGCATTTCCCTGGTTGCGCGTTATCCGCTGCATGGCGGCATCGATGGGCTGATAGGCCACTGCCAAAAAACGTGCCGATAGCGCCAACAACATCACCAGCAACGATCCTTTCAGGATCTGTGATGTCTCCCAACCGAACCAGGACGCCGCACGCAGTAACTGATTATCCAACCAGGCGACAGGAATAAAGACGCCCACCGCCAGCACCGTACCCGGTATGGCATAGCCCAGTGTTGCCAGTCGGACAAGCCACTGCGTCAATGGATCCCGATGGTGCTGACGGATCGCGCTTAACAGCAACCCGAGCACTGTTACCGCTACCGCTGCCAGACCTGCCAACCAGATCGAATGCAGCAGGAAGACCGGGTAGCGCCCATCAAAATCTTCCTGCCAGACCGAATAGGCCCAGATCAGCAGTTGGATGAAGGGTACAACAAAGGCCATCGCCAGAATGAGACTGCAAAACACGATCGCTGCCCAACGGGTACCGCCCTGCAAGCGGATACGCACCGGACTAAAATTCTTGGCCGCATAACGGCGGTTTTGGCGGAGTCGCTGATCAACGGCAGCCAATACCAGTACAAACATCACCAGCAACGAGGCCAACTGACTGGCGGCGGGTAAATTGAACAGTGCAAACCAGGCCTTATAAATCGCCGTCGTAAAGGTATCAAAACTGAAGATCGACACGCTGCCGAAATCAGCCAGCGTCTCCATCAACGCGAGCGTCATACCACCGGCAATCCATGGTCGCGCCATTGGGAGCGCCACCTTCCAGAAAGCCTGAGCGCGGGTATAACCCAGCGCCTGTGCTGCCTCCACCGCGCGTAAGCCCTGGGTAATGAATGCATTCCGTGCCAGGAGGTAAACATACGGATAAAAAGCGAGCGTGAGCACCAGCACTACGCCACCGGTAGAGCGAATCGGGGGAAACCAGTTCGAACTTCCCAACCAGTCGCGCAACCATGATTGCACGGGACCCGTAAAGTCCAGCAAACCCACTTGCACGAATGCCAGCACGTATGCCGGCATCGCCAGCGGCAACATCAGGCTCCAGGAAAAAAACCGGCGGCCGGGAAAATCACATACCGCAGTGAGCCAAGCGAGGGGCACACCCAGGAACAAGACACCGGCTCCGACACCCAGAATTAAGATGAGCGTATTCCACAGTACGCCCGGGAGCACATAGGCCGCCAAGTGCGACCAGACCTCCGGTTGTGGATCGAAAAAAGACACCAATACCACCAACAAAGGTATCAGCGTTAACGCGGCAATGGCCAGCGCCCTTGACGGACCCCAGCCACGCCAGTTCCAAATTGATCCCCGGCTACGCATCAGGTTTCGGTGAATTAAAAAACACCCGTAACATTAACGGTAACCAGCCCTATCCATGAGTCTTGTTGCGGCGGCCTGCAATTCACCTGCCTTGGACACGTTGATCAGATCCATTTTGAACGGACCCCACTGGCGAATAATGGAGTCGGCCTTTACTTGTGGGTTAGCGGGATATTCAAAGTCCTTATCTGTGTAAATCTGCTGCGCTTTGCCGGCAGAAAGCCATTCGATCAACTTTTGCCCACCGGTCGGATTGGGCGCATACCGCGTCACACCCGCACCTGAAACATTCACGTGTACGCCGCGTGTCTTCTGGTTCGCCCAAAACAACCCCACCGGCATATTCGGATCTTTATCAAGCTGGCGCGCCAGATAATACGTATTGACAATACCGACCTCACACTGCCCGGCCGCAACCGCTTTAATCACACCATTGTCATCGGGAAACACATCCGTGGCCAAGTTGGCCACCCAACCACGCACGATCTGCTCGGTCTGCTTTTCACCCAGTGTTGCGATCATGGTTGCTACCAGTGACTGGTTATAGACTTTCTTGGACGTCCGCAGACAGAGTTTGCCCTTCCACACCGGATCCGCCAACGCTTCATAGGTCGAGAGGTTGGTAGGATTTACCGTCTTCTTATTGTAAATTATCGTGCGCGCCCGCACCGAAAGGCCATACCACTCACCGCGCGGATCACGCAAATTTGCCGGAATGTTGGCGGTCAGCACTGGAGACTTGATCGAACGGAGCAAATCCATCTGGCTGGCTTGCCAGAGATTGCCGGCGTCCACTGTAATCAGTACATCGGCTGCGGTTTTAGCGCCCTCCGCCTTCAGGCGTTCCAGCAACGGACCCTCCTTGTCGGTCAGAACCTGGATCTGAGTGCCTGTTTCCTGTGTAAATGCATCGAACAGCGGTTTGATGAGCTGCTCATTACGCGCCGAGTAGACGGTGACCGTATCGGCGGCTGCCGGCCCCACTAAGAACAATCCCAAAGCCAGCGCACGTAATGGGCTCAAGAGGATGCGACGATTTTTCGACATGACGGAAAAGCCTTTCAAAAGAATCAAAACCATGGACGGTACTATTTTAATGGTAACCATTCTCATTTGCAAGATTGTCTAAGCGCCTTGTTGCCCTTGCTACCGCTCACCGGTTTGCCCGACACCACCAGCTCCCCCAGCAGCGCTTGGCGCGTGCGCGCCAACCCCAGTCGTTCAAGCCACCAGCGCTGCGCCGGCCCACCCTGCCCGGCAGGTACCCGCCAGGCATACGATAATACGGCCGGCCGGCGAACCGGTATGCGTTCTTTCTCGACCAACTGACCATTCGCCAGCGCGTCACGAATTAACGGCTCTGGCAGATAGCCGCAGCCCAATCCGCGCATTTGCGCTTCAATCTTGAGCGCCATGGACGGCACCGTCAACACATCCTGGCCGGGCAGCAACCCCACGGTCATCGGCGTCATCTGACGAGCACTGTCCGCTAAGGCAACCATCCGGTGATCGCGCAACAGATCATCGGTAATCGGCCCCGCCACGCCAGCGAGTGGATGCCCGGGTGCCACGACAAACAGAAAGGGTAATTCACCCAGAGGCGCATTCTGAATTCCTGCCGCCGTCACCTGTTGATCGGCGACTCCGATGGCCAGATCGGCTCGACCACTTACCAACGCCTCCCAGGTGCCTGATAAGGTCTCGCGTAGCAAGCGAATACGCGTGGGTGATTTCTGCGCAAGAAAATCGCCGACTAAGTCCAGCATGGCCCGCTCGGTCACAATACTGTCGACGGCAATATTGAACTCCGCTTCCCAACCGGTCGCGACCCGCTTGATTCGCAGTGCCACCGATGCCAGTTCGCTCAGCAAACGTTCGCTCTCTTTCACCAGCGCCGCGCCGGCCTCCGTCAATTGCGCCTGCCGCGACCGGCGATCGAACAGCAACACATCCAGTTGTTCTTCCAACTGCCGTACGCTATACGTAACCGCAGAGGGCACCTTGCCCAGCGCCCGTGCGGCAGCCGCAAAACTCCCCGTCTGCGCGATCAGTCGAATCATCTCGAGCAACTCCGGCGTCAAAGGCGATATTTGGGTCAGGGTGGGCATGGCCCCCTCGTCTATTCAAATAAATTGAATAATGCCATCAATTCATTCACGGCACATCCCTGCCAAACGCCCTAAAGTAGCTATTACACACGTACTGGAGTCCTCACGATGCTGATCAAACGACCTGCCAACGACCGTGGCTACGCCGACCATGGCTGGCTGCGCTCGTTCCACAGCTTTTCCTTCGCCGATTATTTCGACCGCAACCATGTGCACTTTGGCCCTCTACGCGTGATCAACGAAGACTGGGTGGCGGCCGGCACCGGCTTCGGCATGCATCCACATAAAGATATGGAGATTGTCACCTACATCCTGGAGGGCGAATTGACCCATCAGGACAGCATGGGGCACCAGGAGGTCATTCGCCCCAACGACGTGCAGCGTATGTCCGCGGGCACGGGGGTTTATCACAGCGAATTGAATCGTCACCCGACCAAAACGTGCCATTTGTTGCAGATCTGGATCATGCCCGATCAAAAAAATTTACATCCGGAATACGAACAAACCGCTTTCGATCCTGCAGATAAACGCGGCAAGCTGCGCCTGGTCGCAGCCCCGAATGGCACTCAGGGTGCCGTCACCATTCACACAGATACCCGTCTCTATGCCGGTCTGTTCGATGGCACGGAAACCGCCGTGCACAAACTGGCCAAGGATCGCATGGCCTACGTGCACATCGCGCGTGGCAGTATCGTCGTCAATGATGAGGCGCTCATTGCCGGAGACGCTCTCATGTTGCGCGATGAATCTGCTGTGATGTTGCGTAATGGCCAGCAGGCCGAAGTCCTTGTATTTGATTTACCACAGCAATAGATCCCCCCTTTTTTAACGGAGAACACCATGAGCAGAATCGTTGTCGTTTACCACAGTGGCTATGGCCATACCGTCAAACAAGCTGAAGCCGTCGCCAAGGGTGCTGGCGCTGAACTCATCGCTATCGACGCCGAAGGCGATATCACCGGAGAGCAATGGGGCAAACTCGAGGCTGCCGATGCCATCATTTTCGGTTCGCCCACCTACATGGGTACTGTCAGCTGGCAGTTCAAGAAATTTGCCGATGCCACATCCAAGCCCTGGTTTGGCCAGCAATGGAAAAACAAAGTGTTCGGCGGTTTCACCAACTCGGCTACCATGAACGGTGACAAGCACTCGACCATTCATTACTTCATCACGCTAGCCATGCAGCACAGCGGCATCTGGGTCGGCACCGGGCTGATGCCGTCGAATAGCAAAGCTGCCCAGCGCAATGACGTGAACTATGTCGGTTCTTTTGCCGGTGCCATGATGCAAACGCCCTCGGATGCATCGGCCGACGAAGTGGTACAAGGCGATCTGGAAACCGCTCGCCTCTATGGTGAGCGCATCGCCCAGATCACCCGTCAGTTCAAAGGCTAATCTGCATGTCGCTGCCCACCCTGTTTGTTCCGCACGGCGCACCCACCTTCGCCCTCCGACCGGGGGCGGCGGGTGCGGCGCTGGTGGCGCTCGCTCAGAAGCTTGAGCGACCCAAAGCCATCATCGTCGTCAGCCCGCACTGGGAAACGCGCGAACCCACCGTGGGCAGCGCCGCCGATCTGGAAACCATCTACGACTTCAGCGGTTTTCCCAACGAGCTCTATACATTAAAGTACCCGGCGCATAGCGATATCGGACTCGCTCAACAGGTAGCCGATTGTCTACAAGACGCCGGTTATGCACCCCGCATTGACCCGCATCGCGGTTTGGATCATGGCGCCTGGGTACCGCTGCGCATGATGTATCCGGCAGCCGATATCCCGGTGATTCCGCTATCCATCAAAGCGCATGGCGATGCGGCCTATCACTACGCCCTCGGCCAAGCGCTGCAACCTTTGACCGAGGATGGCTTCCTCATTATCGGCACGGGCAGCATCACGCATAACTTGCGCGATTATATGATCTGCGCCCACAACAACCTGCCCACCCCCGATTACGTCACCCGATTCGCAGAGTGGGTTAACAGTCGATTACAGGATGCCGACATTCCAGGGCTCATCGATTATCGCCAAAACGTGCCTGACGCCCTGCACGCCCACCCCACCGACGATCACTTCATGCCGTTTTTCGTCGCGCTTGGCGCCGCCGGCAAGAGTCCTAATGCTCAACGTTTCTTTGCGGGGGTCGATGATCTGGTCATCGCCATGGACGGCTATTGGTTTGAGCGGGCGTTACAATAACGGCCTTACACCGTTTGAAGACCTCCCGCCATGTCTAGTATTCCTGCCTGCCCGCAATGCACCCTTGAAAACACCTATCCAGACGGCAGCAATTACGTCTGCGCCGACTGTGGTTTTGAGTGGCCAATGGTGGCAGAAACTACGGAAGAAGACGGTCCACGCATCGTTAAGGATGCCAACGGCAATGTACTTAATGACGGCGACAGCGTGGTACTGATCAAGGATCTCAAGCTCAAGGGCTCCTCCAGTACCATGAAGGTGGGCACCAAGATTAAGAGCATCCGCATTGTCGACGGCGATCACGAACTCGACTGTAAATCAGACTTTGGCAACATCATGCTGAAGGCCTGCTTCGTCAAGAAAGCCTAAGTCGCTTGACTCAAGGGTAATGGCCACCACTCGGTGGCCATGATTATTTACGAAGCATTCATCCGTATAATCAGAGATAAATTATCTCTGGACAGGAATTCCACGATGACTTTGCCAGACACCTCCACATTGCTCGGCTTCTGGTCACACGAAACTGTCGAGGGCAATGTCCTGCTCCTCATGCATCTCGTAGGTTCAATGTTGCTCGGCATGTTTGTCGGCTATGAACGTTCGTACCATGGTCGCGCCGCCGGCATGCGGACATTCTCACTCGTCTGTATGGCCTCCACCGGTATTGTGGCTGTTTTTGGTATCCCCGAGATCTGGTTCGGCGGGCAACATCTTTCTCTGGTGACGGTCGATGGTCCTTCCCGTGTGATTCAAGGGATTGTGACCGGCATCGGCTTTCTGGGCGCCGGCGTCATCATTCATGAAGGCCGTTCGGTCAGCGGTCTATCAACCGCTGCATCGATCTGGGCGGCGGCGGCCATCGGCATTATGATCGGCCTGGGCTTCTATGTGGCAGGGATTGCGCTTGCATGTTTGTGCGCGTTCAGCATGAGCATCGTGATTCAACTGGAAAGCTGGTTACCCAAGCACAAGCGCTACTACTTCGAATTATCCTACACCGCACAGGGACGGCCGGACACGCAGGCGCTCCAGTCGCTCGCTGCGTCCTACGGCCTACGTTTACGTCAGGACACCGTCGCGCTGCGCATTACTAAAAATCACCAGATCTGTTCATTCACCGCCATGTCGGGGCCAAAGAATCATGTCGACATGGGCGGCCTAGTCAAAAGCCTTCAAGAGACCAGCGAATTGGAGCGTTTTTCGATTTCGCCCGAACGAAACTGAAAGCCGATGGCACATTGGGAATCCATCGAGTACATCGCAACGGCGCTCTTTGCGCTAGCGCTCCTGCATACCTTTCTGGCGAGCCGCGTCGAACACCTGTCGCACGTGTACCCGTCACATGCCGGCTTGATTCATCTCTTCGGCGAAGTGGAAGTGGTTTTCGGCCTGTGGGCCGCCGTTCTGGTGCTGGCAATTACGGCCATCGATTCATCGCAATCGGCCATTACGTATCTGGAAAGCCGCAACTACGATGAACCGCTGCTGGTGTTTGTGCTGATGGTCATTGCGGCCAGCCGTCCCATCATTGAAGCGGCCAGCGCGATCAATGATTACATTGCGCGTGCCCTCCCCCTAAATCCGGTAACTGCACGCTTTCTGGTGGTGATGTCGATCATGCCGTTGCTTGGTTCATTTATCACCGAACCCGCGGCAATGACCGTTGCTGCGTTGCTACTTCGTGAACAGTTTCTCCGCCATGATTTACCAATCTGGTTTAAATATGCCGTGATTGCCACGCTGTTTGTGAACATCTCGATCGGCGGTTCCCTAACACCCTTCGCGGCACCACCGGTACTGATGGTCGCGGCGAAATGGAACTGGGATATTACGTTCATGATGAGCCAGATTGGCTGGCGCGCGATCATTGCCGTGACCTTCAACGCCATTGTGTTGACGTGGATTGGCCAACGCTGGCTGAGCGTGCTTCCTGTCGACATCAAAGCTGCCGATCGGAAAGTCCGTGGCCAATCCGTACCCCTAAGCGTGACCTTCATTCACATCGCTTTTCTCGCTACCGCCGTGATCTTTCACCATTACCCGGTGGTGTTTATGGGGCTTTTCCTGCTTTTCCTGGGGTATACCGCCGCCTATCCTCGGTATCAGACACGGCTGATGCTGCGCGAGGCGCTGCTGGTGGCGTTCTTCCTGGCCGGCCTGGTCGTATTAGGTGGTTTACAAGCCTGGTGGCTACAAGATCTGTTAACGGGGCTGACGCCATCAGTGTTGTTCTTCTCGGCCACGGCCTTGACGGCGATTACCGATAATGCCGCCATCACTTATTTGGGCAGCCTCGTGGAGGGTACCGATGCTGCCTTCCGCTACGCGCTGGTGACCGGCGCTCTTGCCGGTGGCGGCTTAACAGTGATCGCGAACGCCCCAAACCCGGCTGGCTATTCCCTCCTCAAAGACTGCTTTCCGGAAAAAACCATCGCCGCCTCCCAACTGTTCCTCTGGGCGCTCGCACCAACGCTCGTGGCCATTAGCGCTTTTCTGCTTCTTCCCTGATCATCGCTATGTCATCTGACCCCATTGCATTACCGGCGCTGATCAAAGAGATCGGACGCGGCGCGAAAGGCGCCCGCGATCTTTCGATGGCAGATGCAGAACGTTTATTGACTGCGATACTGGCTGGTCAGGTACCGGATCTGGAACTGGGGGCGATTCTGCTATCGCTGCGCATCAAGAGTGAATCAGATGACGAGCTTGTTGGTTTCTGTCACGCCATGCAGGCAACCACACGCCAACTCAAGTCGATCGCTACGCCGCTGATTATTCTGCCCTCCTACAATGGCGTTCGGCGACAACCGAATCTACTGCCACTCCTGGCGTTCCTGTTGCGCGACGCCGGCCTCCCCGTAGTGATTCATGGCCGACATGACTTCGATAACCGCGAGAATCCGTTCCCACTGTTTCACGCTTGTGGCATCCCTGCGGCCGGATCGCTGGAAGAGATTAACCAGCAAATCGTCGACACGGGTATTGCGCTGACGGACATCGAGCTACTGAATCCGGCGCTCAACCGCTTACTCGCACTGCGTAGCCGGCTTGGTCTGCGCAATTCCGCGCACACCCTCTGCAAATTACTGGATCCGTGCCCCGGTCACACGGTACGTGTCGTCAACGTGACACACCCGGAATACCTGATTCGTATGGGCACCCTGTTAGAAGCACAACAGGCAACCGCACTGCTCATGCGCGGTACGGAAGGCGAGGCCTTTGCCAATCCGAGGCGGCGCCCTGAACTTCTAGGCTTTCAGCATGGCGAACCAGTCACCCTGTTCCCGGCTGAAGCAGGAGGGACACCGCCCATTCCCGGTTGGCCGGAGACAGCAGACTTTAAACAGAATATCGCGCTGATTCAGTCGCTTCGCGAAGCACCCGACAAAATTCCACAGCCTTTACTGGATCAGGTCACCGCACTCAAGACATTGGCCAGGCAGTAACTGCGTCAACCCTTTCCCGAACCATCTCGATGCGCCGCGCGCGCAAGACGGTCGTGTACGGCTCCCCAGGCAACCGAATCCGGCAAAGCTTGCACCAGAATCTGGGTATAACCACCGGAATCGAGTTCACGCAGGACGCGATAGAGGTCATGCGCATAAGCCACCGGATGATTCGCCAGGACCACAACGTTCGGCTGGGATTTCAGGCCAGCGTCATCTCTGACGATTGCGGCAATACTAGGGGACTTTTGTAAGGCCTGCGCAATCATTGCCGCATCGCTCACCTGCAAGGGCGTCTGAGGCGCATAGTGCGCGGCCAGCGATCCGGAAACTCGGGGGGTATCACTAGCGACGGCAGACTCTATCGCCACGGACGCACCCAAGACGAGACTCAGTTGCTCTGCGGTCACGGCACCCGGTCTCAGGATGATCGGTTTGTCTCGTGATAGATCCACAATCGTTGACTCAATCCCCACCTGGCAATCATCGCCATCCAGAATCAACGGCACGGCGTCACCGAGTTCATCTGCCACATGCTGTGCCATGGTCGGGCTAATGCGTCCGAATCGATTCGCCGAGGGCGCTGCAAGGCCACCACCGGATTTGCCGACCTGTCGCTGTGCCTCTGCAAAAGCGCGAAGTAGTGACAACGCTACCGGGTGGCCGGGCATGCGTACACCAACCGTATCCTGACCACCGGTCACCTCATCCAACACCCCTGGCGCTTTCTTGAGAATCATCGTCAGCGGTCCGGGCCAAAACGCTTCTGCGAGTACCCAAGCTGTATCGGGGATTTCCCGTGCGTAATGCGTCAATAATTCATCGGCACCCACGTGCACAATCAACGGATGATCCGCCGGACGTCCCTTGGCGGCAAAGATTTTACGAACAGCCTCGGGATTTCCGGCGTCTGCGGCAAGGCCATACACCGTCTCCGTCGGCAAACCGATCAACTGACCCGCATTGAGCAATGCGACTGCCTGGTCAATCGCTCCCAGAGATCGTCCCGATGCGATCTTAGGCATCGGGCAATCCCAGAAGTTTCCGGGCTTGTATCGCGCGTTCGTAAACCTCTTGGGCATCATCACCCACAACCGTGAAGTGCCCCATCTTGCGACCCGCCCGTGGTGATTGCTTGCCGTACAAATGCAGACTCAGCCCCGGAATCGCCAGCAGCGCGGCCCAGTCTGGCTCACGTTGTTTACAGCCATCAAACCACAGATCGCCCAGTAGATTGACCATCACAGCGGCCGAGTGAGCACGGCTATCGCCCAGCGGCAAGCCACACAAGGCACGTACCTGCTGCTGAAACTGATTCGTCGCACAGGCATCGATCGTATAGTGTCCGCTGTTATGCGGGCGCGGCGCCATTTCATTCACCACGAGCTGTCCACGCGTGACAAAAAACTCGACGCCCAAAGTGCCAACATAGCCCAGACATCCGGCCAGCCTTTCCGCGACTTCGCAGGCATTATCGGCCACGCACACGGAGTTTTGGTCAACTTGCCAGGCGGGTACGACGCTCATATCGAGAATGCCGTTGCGATGACGGTTTTCGGCGAAAGGAAACGTCTTCACGCGTCCATCCTGGCCGCGTGCCAGCACGACCGAAACTTCATAATCAAGCGGTAGCTTGGCTTCGAGAACACAGCGCACGCTACCGAGCTCGACCCAGGCGGCTTCAGCGGCCGCACGATCGTCAACGACCGCCTGACCTTTGCCGTCGTAGCCCAGCCGTGCGGCTTTTAAAATCCCCGGAAACAGATGCGCCGGCGCGGCGCGCAGATCTTCGGGTGCGTTGATTTCGGCGAACGGGCCATGCGGCAACCCATTCTTTTTAAGGAACGTCTTTTCAGCGATACGATCCTGACAGACCGATACTGCGGCAGCCGAGGGATGCACCGGCACCTGCTCGGCCAGAATTGCCAGCGTTTCAGCCGGAACGTTTTCAAATTCGGTCGTGACGGCGGAACAACCCGCCGCCAATTCAGCCAGCGCACTCGGCTCATCGTATGCGGCGCACAGATGGCGATCAGCAATACGACCAGCCGGACTATCTGCATCTGGGTCGAGAACCCACACCTGATACCCCAACTCATGGGCAGCCATAACGAAATAGCGGCCAAGTTGGCCGCCACCGAGCATGCCCAGCACCGCCGGTGCCGGAATAAACGATGTCTTCATCACACTTCCGGCAATTTCATGGCCAGCACCTTGGCCGATTGCTGCTGGCGGAATTGTTGCAGACGTTGATTGAGCGCCGCATCGTGATTGGCGAGCATCGCGACGGCAAATAGTGCCGCGTTGGCCGCACCGGCTTCACCAATCGCAAAGGTCGCGACCGGAATACCCTTTGGCATTTGCACGATGGAATGCAGCGAATCGACACCAGACAAAGCCTTTGATTGCACCGGCACACCTAGCACCGGTAGCGAGGTCTTAGCGGCCAGCATACCCGGCAGGTGGGCGGCGCCACCGGCGCCGGCAATGATGGCCTGTAGGCCACGACTTCCCGCCGTTTCGGCGTATTCAAATAACAGATCCGGCGTACGATGCGCCGAAACCACACGAGCCTCGAATGGCACCCCCAATTCCTTGAGCATTACGGCGGCCGCCTGCATGGTCGGCCAATCGGAATCCGAGCCCATGACGATGCCTACTAAAGGCGTTTTTTTGTCGGTACTCATTGCACAGTTCCTTCCGCGAAACGCTCGGCCGAGGTCAGTGTATTCGCCAACAACATGGCAATCGTCATTGGGCCAACGCCACCCGGCACCGGCGTAATAGCACCCGCAATCGCTTTGACGGCCTCAAAATCGACATCGCCACACAGGCCACCACCGGCTTCCGGCGGCAGGCGGTTGATGCCCACATCGATGACCAGCGCTCCCGGCTTGACCATATCGGCCGTCACAAACTTCGGCTTACCAATCGCAGCGACCAGAATATCAGCGCGACGCGTATGCGCTGCCAGATCTTTGGTGCGCGAATGGCAGACCGTGACCGTGCAGCCTGCATGCAGCAACAACATGGCCATCGGCTTACCGACAATATTGGAACGGCCAATCACCACGGCTTCTTTACCATTCAGATCGACACCGGTTTCAGCCAAGAGTTTCATCACGCCATAGGGCGTACAGGGAATAAAGCGCGGATCACCCTGCATGAGCGCACCCACATTGGCGGCATGAAACCCGTCGACATCTTTTTCAGGACGGATCGCCGCTAACACTTCAGCTTCATCAAACTGCGGCGGCAGAGGCAGCTGCACCAGAATGCCATGGACCGTCGGGTCATTATTGAGCTCCGCGATTTTGGCGAGTACGCGCCCGGGTGCCACATCCGCTTCGAACGGAAAATCGAACGAAACCATGCCCGCTTCATGGCAGGCTTTGATCTTGTTACGCACGTAGACTTGCGAGGCCGGATTTTCACCCACCAGAATCACCGCCAAGCCTGGGCGTGTTCCCTGTAATGCCAGTTCGTCGGCACGGATTTTGAATTCAGCGCGCAAGCGTTTGGCCAACGCGGCGCCATCGAGAATCTGAGCGGGTGTTTGATTTGCCATAAGCCGCTATTTTACTGCAAACCGCCAGCCAGACACCGATATTCCCTGCTCAGCCACTTCGGCAGTCAGCGCCTCGGCGCCAGGTCCTATTATCGTAATTTCCGAACATCGCGCCGCGAAATCTCTGATTCGCCGCAAGGGCAAGGGACTGCTCCAGGCCAATAACAGACCATTGCCTTCGGCCAAGACGGCCTCCGGTTGCCAGCCGATTCGAATCCAGCCTTGGCGTTCGCGGCTGCGCCGAAACTCCTGGTTCAGCACGGAAGTTTCCACCGCACGAGTCAGCGCCACCTGTCTGCTCGACAGCCATTGGGCATCATCGACATGGCGTTGCCCCGCGAGGGCTCCCTCATGAACAAGGATCTCATTCTGTCTGCCCAGATCTCGCGCAAATACCACCACAGGCACAAAAAACTCGGCCGAGAGGTCGCTGGCGGTTCTGAGCCAAAGTGCTGCGTCGTTATCCGCAGCCTTGTTTAATTCCAGTACCGGCACCCCGGCTTGGCGTAACGCCAACCGCCAGCAATGACCCGCCTCGTCGTCTGCGGCGACATGCCAGAGTAGACGGGGTGTGGGCACATATTGTCTGCCTAGCGCCTGTGCAATTTCATGGTGTGATGCCCTCATGTGGCGATCATGCCACGGTCTAGCCCGGCTGCTTGTAAAGAATGCTTGACGTTCTATTGAGGAGCCTCTAGTATTTTCATATAACAAGACGTTGTTTCACATTATAAAACGCTTGAGAGACAAAGCACCAACGCATTTCGGTTGTGCGGCGCGGAACACCGTATACCCACATACCGCTATAGTCAGCTCAGTTGCTTATTAAAATGCGGTTTGCGGACGTTTAGACCGTATCCGCCACAGGAGGAGGCAGCATGTCGGCAGCAAACGAAAACAATCTCGTTCCGGGTCAGACTAACGATGCGGACCCGCAGGAAACCCGGGAATGGAAAGACGCGCTGGCTGGCGTGATCAGCAACGAGGGTAATGAGCGCGCCCACTTCCTGATTGAAACGCTTATTTCAGAAGCGCGCGAAAAAGGGATCGATATTCCCTACTCAGCCACGACCGAATACGTCAACACGATTCCGACAGCGCTACAGCCCAAGTATCCGGGCAACGCGGATATGGAGATCAAGATTCACTCCTACATTCGCTGGAACGCCATGGCCATGGTTGTCCGCGCGAATAAACACACCAATGTGGGTGGCCACATTGCATCCTTTGCCTCAGCAGCCGCCCTCTACGATGTGGGCTTCTCGCATTTCTGGCACGCGCCGTCCGAGAACCACGATGGCGACCTGATTTTCTTCCAGGGACACTCGGTTCCCGGGGTTTATGCCCGCGCATTCATGCTGGGCCGTTTTACCGAAGAACAACTGGATCACTTCCGCCAGGAAACGACCGGCAAGGGCATCTCCTCCTACCCCCACCCATGGCTCATGCCAGACTTCTGGCAATTCCCCACCGTATCGATGGGGCTAGGCCCCATCCAGGCGATCTATCAGGCACGCTTCATGAAGTATCTGGCGAGCCGTAATCTCATCAATGCCGAAAAAGCGGCGCAACGCAAGGTCTGGGCATTCCTCGGCGATGGCGAAACCGATGAGGTCGAATCGCTCGGTGCTATCGGCATGGCCGGCCGCGAGAAGCTCGACAACCTGATATTCGTCATCAACTGCAACCTGCAACGCCTCGATGGTCCGGTGCGCGGTAACGGCAAAATCATTCAGGAGTTGGAATCCGAATTCCGGGGTGCGGGATGGAATGTGATCAAACTGATCTGGGGTACACACTGGGATGCACTCTTCCAGCGAGATACCAAAGGGTTGATCAAACAACGCATGATGGCTCTTTGTGATGGGGAATATCAAACGTTTAAGGCCAAGGACGGTGCCTATGTTCGCGAGCATTTCTTCAACACACCTGAGTTGAAATCTCTGGTCGAAGACTGGACCGACGAAGAAATATGGCAACTCAACCGCGGGGGGCATGACCTGTTCAAGATCTTTGCAGCCTATGACCATGCTGTGAAGCATCGGGGGCAACCGACGCTAATTCTGGCAAAAACGATCAAAGGCTATGGCATGGGGCAAGCGGGTGAAGCGATGAACATCTCGCACCAACAGAAGAAAATGGACAAAGAGCAAATTGCCCGTTTCCGCGACCGCTTCTCGCTTCCGGTCAAGGATGAAGAAATCGAGTCCTTGCCCTATCTGAAATTTGCGCCAGATTCAGAAGAGTTCAAGTATATGCACGAGTGCCGTATGGCGCTGGGCGGCTTTCTACCCCAACGTCGTCGCATGGCGGAACCACTCCCCATACCGCCACTTTCGACTTTTGAAGCACTCTTGAAGTCTTCCGGCGAAGGCCGCGAACTCTCGACAACCATGGCCATAGTCCGCATCATGAACATGATGTTGAAAGACAAGCAGATCGGCCGCCACGTCGTTCCCATCGTACCGGATGAATCCCGCACCTTTGGTATGGAAGGCATGTTCCGCGCCGTAGGCATCTGGAACCAGGAAGGCCAGAACTATGTCCCCGAAGACCATGATCAGCTCATGTTCTACAAGGAAAGTAAAGACGGCCAGGTCCTGCAGGAAGGCATCAACGAAGCCGGCGCCATGAGCGACTGGATCGCCGCGGCGACCTCGTACTCAGTGCATGGCGTCCAAACGATCCCGTTCTATATCTGCTACTCGATGTTCGGTCTGCAACGCACGATGGATCTGTGCTGGGCCGCTGGCGACCAGCGTGCCCGCGGCTTCCTGATCGGCGGCACTGCCGGCCGGACGACACTGAACGGTGAAGGTCTGCAGCATGAAGATGGTCACAGCCTACTGCTCGCCAACATGATCCCTAACTGTGTTTCGTATGACCCCACCTTCCAGTATGAGGTCGCTGTCATCACTCAGGACGGTATGCGCCGTATGCATCAGGATCAGGAAGATATCTTCTACTACCTGACCGTGATGAACGAAAACTACGAACATCCTGAAATGCCTGCAGGCGCCGCGCCCGACATCCTCAAAGGGATGTACCTATTTAAGAAGGGCAACGCCGGTAATGGCCCACGTGTGCAATTGCTCGGCTCCGGCACCATCTTCCGTGAGGTCATCGCTGCGGCTGATCTGCTGCGCAAGGATTGGGGTGTGGAATCCGATCTGTGGGGCTGCCCGAGCTTCAACGAGCTCGCGCGCGATGGCGAAGACGTCGAACGCTGGAACATGCTGCACCCAACCGAGCCACAACGCGTATCGCATGTCGAATCCAAACTGGGCGGCACGACCGGTCCGGTGGTGGCGGCGACGGACTACATCAAGCTCTACGCTGAACAGATCCGTCCGTTCATCAAGAAACACTTCATTGCCCTGGGCACCAACGGCTTCGGCCGCTCGGATACGCGCGAACATCTGCGTCACTTCTTCGAGGTTGATCGTCACTGGGTCACCGTAGCGGCTCTCAAAGCGCTCGCCGACGATGGCACCATCGGCCGTGACAAGGTCGCCGCTGCCATCCAGAAATACCAGCTGGATCCGAACAAACCAAACCCGATGACGGTCTAAGGGGAAGGCAAATATGAGTCAACTGATCGATATCAAAGTCCCCGACATCGGCGATTTCACCGAAGTTCCCGTCATCGAGGTGTATGTCAAACCCGGCGACGTCATCAAGGTCGACGATGCGCTTGTCACCCTAGAATCTGATAAAGCCACCATGGATGTCCCGGCCTCTGCCGCCGGTGTCGTCAAGGAAGTACTGGTCAAACTTGGCGACAAAATCGGTGAAGGCACCGTGGTTGTCCGCGTGGAAGCCAACGATGCCACTATTACGCCACCAGTCGCGGCCGCCGAGCCTGCTCCGGTCACCGCAGCCTCTGCACCCCAAGCGACCGCAGCGACTTCTGCGGGTGGCATTGTGGACGTCAAGGTGCCGGACATCGGCGACTTCTCGGAAGTACCCGTCATTGAAGTTTTCGTAAAGCCCGGCGATGTCGTCAAGGTCGATGACGCACTCGTCACGCTGGAATCCGACAAAGCGACGATGGATGTCCCTTCATCGGCTGCCGGAACCGTCAAGGAAGTACTCGTCAAACTCGGCGATAAAGTCGGTGAGGGCTCGGTCATCGTACGCCTGGAAAGCAGTGTCGCCACGGCGAGCACCTCGCCCGCAACACCCGCTGCGGCACCGGTCGCCACCCCTCCGGCCAGCGCACCCGCACCAGCAGCAGCTGCAACTGTGGCCACCGCACCGACCGGTGTCGCCGTTGCCAGCCTTCCCAACATCCCGCTCGGCAGCGCCGTCCACGCCAGCCCGACGATTCGTGCTTACGCCCGCGAGCTCGGCGTTGATCTGACTCAGGTAAAACCGACCGGTCCCAAGAATCGCATCCTCCGTGAAGACATTACTGGCTTCGTGAAAGGCGCCATGACCACCGGCGTGATACCGGGCAAAACGCCTGCCGCCAGTGGCGGTGGCGCCGGGCTGGATCTGCTGCCGTGGCCAAAAGTCGATTTCGCCAAGTTTGGTCCGATCGACGTTCAACCGCTATCGCGGATCAAGAAGATCTCTGGCCAGAACCTGTCGCGCAACTGGGTCATGATTCCGGCCGTGACGTATCACGAAGATGCCGATATCACCGAACTTGAAGCCTTCCGCGTGCAGCTGAACAAGGAAAACGAAAAGAGCGGCGGCGCCAAACTGACCATGCTCGCCTTCCTGATCAAGGCCTGCGTCAAAGCCCTGCAGAAGTACCCGGAGTTCAATTCGTCGCTGGATGGCGACAATCTGGTCATGAAGCAATACTTCAATATTGCCTTTGCCGCCGACACCCCGAATGGCCTGGTGGTGCCCGTGATTAAAAACGCCGACAAAAAGTCGGTCTTCGATCTGGCCCAAGAATCCGGTGACCTCGCCAAGCAGGCACGTGATGGCAAGCTCAAACCGGCCGACATGCAAGGCGCCTGCTTCACCATCTCATCACTAGGCGGTATTGGCGGGACGTACTTTGCCCCGATTGTGAACGCCCCGGAAGTGGCGATTCTCGGCGTCAACAAGAGCGCCATGAAACCGGTGTGGGACGGCAAGCAGTTTGTACCACGCCTGACATTGCCACTCTCGCTCACGGCAGATCACCGCGTGATTGATGGTGCACTGGCCACCCGCTTTAATGTGTATCTCGCTCAACTGCTGGCGGATTTCCGTCGCGTCGCCCTCTAAGGAGCCAAGCATGAGCCAAATGATGGACATCAAGGTTCCGGACATCGGCGATTTCACCGACGTCCCCGTGATTGAAGTCTTCGTCAAGCCCGGCGATGTCATCAAGGTCGACGATGCCCTCGTCACCCTGGAGTCCGATAAAGCTACCATGGATGTGCCAGCCTCTGCCGCTGGCACCGTGAAAGAGGTTCTCGTCAAAGTCGGTGACAGAATCGGTGAGGGCACCGTGGTCGTTCGTGTAGAGGCCAGCGATGCCCCCACCGCACCGTCGAGTGGTGCCGTGAGCGAAGACAATGCGCGAAGCCCAAGCGCTGCTGTACAAACAAGTACTGCAAGCGAGGGGGACAAAGCAATATCGAGCGTAACCGCTGCCCCGACACCGGCAACCGGCTATACCGGCTCTGTCGACGTTGATTGCGAGATGCTGGTACTCGGTGGAGGCCCTGGTGGTTACTCGGCGGCCTTCCGCGCTGCCGATCTGGGTCTCAACACGGTCATCGTCGAGCGCTACGGCACCTTGGGTGGCGTCTGTCTTAATGTGGGTTGCATTCCCTCCAAGGCGCTCCTCCATATCGCCGGCGTCATGGAAGAGGTGACCCATCTGCATGAATTGGGCATTGTTGAAATGACCTCAGCCAAGGTATCCGTCGAAAAGCTGCGCGAACACAAAGAGCAGGTCGTCAGCAAACTGACGGGTGGGCTGGCCGGTATGGCCAAAGGGCGCAAAGTCCAACAGGTTCGAGGCCTTGGCCAATTCATTGATGCGCATCATCTCAGCGTCGACGTCACCTCCGGTGACGGCCAGAAGACCACCGGCGAGAAGAAGGTGGTTCGCTTCAAGCAGGCCATCATCGCTGCCGGTTCCCAGTCCATCAAACTCCCGTTCATGCCCGTCGATCCCCGCGTGGTCGACTCGACTGGCGCCTTGGAACTCAAGGATGTGCCAAAACGCATGCTGGTCGTTGGCGGCGGCATCATCGGTCTGGAGATGGCCACGGTCTATGCCGCGCTCGGTACCCAGATCGACGTGGTCGAACTCGGGCCCGGCCTGATGCCTGGGGCCGATCGTGATCTGGTGAAGGTCTGGGAAAAGATGAACCTCTCGCGCTTTAACCGGGTCATGCTCAACACCAAGTGTGTTGCTGCCAAAGCCGAGGCCGCGGGCATTGTCGTTCAGTTTGAAGGAGCGAATGGCGCCGAAACACCCGCGGCCGGATCCTACGACCGCGTTCTGGTCGCCGTAGGTCGTTCACCCAACGGTGGCAAGCTGGCCGCCGACAAAGCCGGCGTCATTGTCGATGAACGCGGCTTCATCAAGGTCGACAACCAGATGCGTACCAATGTGCCGCATATTTTCGCCATTGGTGATCTCGTCGGCCAACCGATGCTGGCTCACAAGGCTGTCCACGAAGGCCACGTTGCCGCGGAAGTGGCGGCGGGACATAAGCGTGTCTTTGATCCACTACAGATCCCATCGGTTGCCTATACCGACCCAGAAGTCGCCTGGGCGGGCTTGACCGAAGACCAGTGCAGGGCCAGTGGCCGCAAGTTCACGAAGGCCGTGTTTCCGTGGGCCGCCTCTGGTCGGGCGATTGCCAACGGCCGTGATGAAGGCTTTACCAAGCTGTTGTTTGATGCCGAAACACATCGGCTCATCGGTGGTGGCATCGTCGGCACTCATGCCGGCGATCTGATCGGCGAAGTCTGCCTAGCGATTGAGATGGGCTGCGATGCGGCGGATATGGGCCACACCATCCACCCGCACCCCACATTGTGCGAATCGGTCGGTCTGGCGGCTGAAGTGGCTGAGGGTGCCTGTACGGATCTCCCCCCGCAGAAGAAGAAATAGTCGATCGCTGTTACCCAACCACCGACAAATAAAAACCCCCACGCCGGAACGTGGGGGTTTTTATTTGTTGCTATTGCTCAGAAGCGACTTACTTCTTCTTGGCAACCTTCTTCTTTGCGACCTTCTTCACTGCCTTTTTAGGGGCGGCTTTTTTGACGGCCTTCTTTGCAACTTTCTTGACAGCCTTCTTGGCGGCCGGCTTCTTGGCGGCAGCTTTCTTAGCAGCTGGGCGCTTAGCGGCTACCTTCTTCTTGGCGGCTGGCTTCTTGGCGGCAGCTTTCTTAGCGGCTGGGCGCTTGGCGGCTACCTTCTTCTTTGCAGCAACCTTCTTAGCTGCCGGTTTCTTGGCGGCTACTTTTTTCTTTGCTGCTGGCTTCTTAGCAGCAACCTTCTTCTTAGCTGCCGGTTTCTTGGCGGCTACCTTCTTCGCTGCAGGCTTCTTAGCAGCAACTTTTTTCTTAGCAGCGGGCTTCTTCTTCGCGGCAGCTTTTTTAGCAGCCGGTTTCTTAGCAGCCAGCGTTGCGGCCAGCGTCGTGAACGAAGTGGTTTCTGTTGACATCTATGTCTCCTTCCAGAAGGGATTTGGTAAGCACAGTTTATACACTTATAGAAGCGTGTAAAGATTTTTTTTTGCATTTCTTCCATTAATTGAAGAAAGTGTGACATTTTTTTCATGCATGCTTCGAGCGCGATTTCGTATATGCAACTTCACAACGTCTCAACATGGATCGACAAATGATGTCGTGACAAAAAATTCCGCGGATAATGAGCGGTGTCTTTTTATCGTTTTTATTGTCTATCGAGAGTGCGCCATGTCCCCCGAACAACAAGCCGCCCTAAAAAAATCCGTCGCCATCGCCGCCGCTGACTATGTTGCCGTTAATCTGCCGAAAGGCTCTATTCTCGGCGTTGGCACAGGGTCGACCGCTAATTTGTTCATCGATGCACTCGTAAAAATCCGCGAAAAAATCCGTGGCGCGGTTGCCAGTTCGAAAGCGACGGCGGACAAATTAACCGCCATCGGAATCCCGCTGTTTGATCTGAATGATGTCGATACGATTCCGATCTATGTCGATGGTGCCGACGAGATTGATCCGGGGTTCTCGATGATCAAGGGTGGGGGTGGCGCACTGACCCGAGAAAAGATCATTGCCGAAGTCGCCGATCAATTTGTGTGCATTGCCGATGACTCTAAATGCGTTCAAACACTCGGTCATTTCCCGCTCCCGATCGAAGTTATTCCGATGGCGGTTGCCCAAGTGGCTCGCGCTGTTGGCAGGCTTGGCGGACAGCCAACGCTGCGCGAAGGCTTCGTTACCGACAACGGCAACCAGATTCTCGACGTTTCCGGCCTCTCGATTAGCGACCCGGTTGTCTTTGAGTCAACGCTCAACCAGATTGTGGGCACGGTCACCAACGGCCTGTTTGCTCGCCGCGGAGCTGATGTGCTGCTGCTCGGTACCGCTGAAGGCGTAAAAACCAGCCAACGACCCTGAGGCGGTTCATTGAACCAAAACAAAAGGGGCCTGGCACAAGAACCAGACCCCTTTTTTGTTGCTTGCCGTCCCAGTTAGGCGCTGGCTTGTATCAGGCTTTGGGTGGCGAGAATCCTTCTACCTGATCAGCGCCTTCGCCGAAGAAATGCTTCTCGCACTGCTCGCGCAAGTATTCGCGGTGACGGGCATCGGCCAGATTCAGACGATTTTCATTGATGATCATCGTCTGCAACTTGATCCACTGCTGCCAGGCTTCCTTGGAAACCGAATCAAACAGTTTCTTACCCATTGCGCCCGGCATAGGCGCGAAGTCCATACCTTCAGCCTCTTTACCCAATTTAATGCATTGAACGGTGCGTGCCATATCCTTATTCCCTGTGAGGTGGTATTAAAGGGTCTTCACAAAGACCTTCGAGTTACGTTGATAGTTGTACATTTCGCGCTTGCGATCCGGCAAGTCTTCTACGGCGGCAGGTTGATACCCCCGCTCGATGAACCAATGCGAGGTCCGGGTCGTGAGCACATAAAGCCGGCGTATTCCCTGCGCCCGGGCACGACCCTCAATCACCTTCATCAGACGTTCGCCATAGCCCCACTCCCGGTGTTCGCTATCGACCGCCAGGCAGGCCAATTCAGCATTTTCGCTATCCAGGATATACAGCGCCGCACAGCCGACAATCACGTTATCGTGTTCCAGTACGGTGAACTGACCGACCTCCTGTTCGATGCGCTCACGGGGTCGATGCACGAGGGTGCCATCCTGTTCTAGCGGTTCGATAATGGCCAGCAGGCCGGCAATGTCATCAGGTCGTGCGTCGCGCAAACGATCCAGCGAATCCCGTGTGACGATCGTGCCGACGCCATCGTGGGTGAACAGTTCCAGAATCATCGATCCATCATTGTCGTAGCCGACCAAATGAACCCGGCTGACGCCAGCCCGGCTGGCACGAATAGAGCACGGCAGGAATCGACGCATATCGGGCGACAGCCAGTCACCCCGCTTCAATAATTGATCAGCAGCATCGGTCGTCAGCTCGTCGATAAGCGTACCGTCTTCTTCCAAGGCGCCAGCGGTATCGCCAATATAAATGAGCTTGTCGGCACGCAAGGCAATCGCCACCGCTTCGGCAACTTCTTCCATGGCGAGGTTGAAAATCTCACCGGAAGGGCTGGGTCCCTGGCAGGACTGCAACACAATATTGCCCAGCGAATGTTGGGCGCGCATCCCCTCGACATCCACTTTGCGCACAACGCCTGCGTATTGCATATCGACGCCATCGATCACACCCAAGGGCCGCGCCGTCAGGAAATTGCCGCTAATCACACGCATGGTGTTGCCCGCCATCGGGGTATTGGGCAACCCCTGCGACAGCAACGCCTCGATTTCCAGATAGACGCTACCGACCGCGTGCAGCACGCAATCCAGCGTATCGGCATCGGTCACCCGGTAATTGCCATGAAATTGCGAAGACAACCCCCGGTCGCGCAACTCCTCTTCGATCTGAGGCCGTGCGCCATGCACCACGACCAGGCGGATACCCAGACTGGCCAGCAAATTGATGTCATAGGCAAAAGTTTTGGCGAGCGGACCGCTGATTGCTTTACCGCCAACGGCGATAACAAAGGTCTTCCCTCGGAAGCTATTGATATAGGGCGCAACCGAACGGAACCAGGCAACAAAATTCGGATCAGGCACGGCAGTCTCCGCCAGCAGAATTCAAGCGGCCAATATTACCGCAGATCAACGCAAATCGCCCGCAATCGCCTGCGTTACCGCGAGCGCCACCGGCCCCGCTGTCTCCGTTCTGAACACGCGCGGCCCCAAACGGAAGCAAAGAAACCCGGCAGCTTTAGCCGCATCGATCTCTTCGGGCGCAAAACCACCTTCCGGGCCAATGAGAATCGTCAGATCCGTCAGGTCTTGCTGTTGTTCCAACCACGCCGGGTAACTCTCGGTTGCATCAGGATCCAGCATGACCCGCACCCCGGTCGCCGGCTCTTTGAGTGCGTCGGCCAAGGGACAAACGCCGACCAGTTCAGGCAAGCGATTCAAGCCGCATTGCTCAGCTGCGGCCACGATGACACCCTGCCAATGCGCATGGCGCTTATCCGCACGCAGCCCCTCCAGCTTAGTCACGCACCGGCGCGTTTCTATGGGTACACAACGATAGACCCCCAACTCGACGGATTTTTGCCAGGTGAAGTCCATACGCTCGGCCGCCGAAACGCCCTGCCATAGGGCAATACGCAATGGACTGGCACGATCATCGGGCTCAAACCCCTTCAACAGAACCTGTACGGCGCGCTGCGCACTGGCACGCGACTGCTTGCCCGCACGCTTGCCCTTTACTGGGGCATCCGGATCACTCGCCACTTGCGGCTGCAGCACTCCGGCATAAGCACCGCCTTCGCCATTAAATATCACCAAAGGATCACCCGCCTGCAAACGCAGCACACGCACCGCGTGATTCGCCACCGCTTCGGGTAGCGTCACACAATCACCAACTGTCAGTGGTTGGGGGACGAAGAACCGTGGGATCACCATGCTTGTATTATAGAGCGCATGACTGATCCGCTGATTTCCGATACGGCGCTCTGGGCAGGTTGTGCCCATTCGGTCGCCGCCTTGTTACGCGACGTCGCCGCACGAGAGGTATTACCCCGCTGGCAAACACTCCGCGTTGATCATAAAGCCGATGGCAGCTTACTGAGTGAAGCCGATACCGCTGTTCAACAGGCGTTAGCGCAAGCCCTCCCCGAAATTTACCCTGCACCACTCCTCGGCGAAGAAAGCCCAGCCGATGAACAAGCAGCACTCTGGACCGAGGCCAATCTCGCTCATACACCCCTGTGGATCGCCGATCCCATCGATGGCACCACCAACTTTGTCTCCGGGTTGCCCTGGTACAGCATTTCGGTCGCGCTCATGCACCAGGGAAAAACTGTCGTCGCTGTGACCTATGCCCCGGCACTCAACAGTCTTTGGCACGCCTCACTGGGCGGTGGCGCGTTTTGCGATGACCAACCACTAACCTTGCCCACGGCTGCCAGACCGCTGCGGTCTTGTCTCGTCGGTGTCGACATGACTTTTTTGCCACAAGCGTTAAGGCAGACCATCGCCAACGTCTCGCCTTCCGGCTTGTCGCAAGGCGCTGATCAAACTGCGCCCTGGCGCGGATGGCGCAGCCTCGGCGCCAGCACCCTGGAGTGGTGCGCCTTGGCCTCAGGCCAAATCCAGGCTTATATCCACGGCGGACAAATGCCCTGGGATGCCGCTGCCGGTCACCTAATCCTGGCTGAAGCGGGTGGTCACAGCATCGGGCTCTCTGATGACACGACAGCAGACCGCCTCACACCTAAGGCGTACGCCGCAGCCGCTCCCGCCGTCTGGCCCGAATGGCGGGCATGGTTGCGCGAACAGCGGATGTACAATCACGCCTAATATCCCTTGGCTTGGTTTCCATCATGCGCATTCCCCTGTCCCGCTTCCTGATCGAACAGCAACGCACCCACAACAATCTGGATCCGAATCTGCGTCTGCTGATTGAAGTCGTGGCGCGTGCCTGCAAGGCCATCGCTATCGCCATCGGCAAGGGCGGCCTCGGTGAGGCCATGGGCAGCGCCGGTACCGACAACGTGCAAGGCGAAGTGCAAAAGAAACTGGACATCATTTCCAACGAGATCCTGCTCGACGCTAACGAATGGGGCGGTCATCTTGCCGCCATGGCCTCGGAAGAAATGGATCTGCCTTTCTGTATTCCGAACCGTTATCCGAAAGGCGAATACCTGCTGGTATTCGATCCGCTCGATGGCTCGTCCAATATTGATGTCAACATCTCGGTCGGTACGATCTTCTCGGTGCTCAAAGCCCCAGAAGGGATCGACTGCGCCAATGGCGAAGCCTTCCTGCAAAAAGGTTGCCAGCAGGTTGCCGCCGGCTATGCTGTTTATGGACCAAACACCCAATTGGTGCTGACCTTCGGTCACGGCGTTCATGTCTTCACACTCGATCGCGAAGTTGGCACTTTCCGCCTGACCCAGGAAAACCTCTCGATCCCGGCCGATACCCGCGAGTTCGCGATCAACATGTCGAACCAGCGCCATTGGGAAGCGCCCGTGCAACGCTACGTCGCCGAAATGCTCGCTGGCAAAGCCGGCCCACGCGGCGAAGACTTCAATATGCGCTGGGTTGCCTCGATGGTAGCCGATGTGCATCGCATCCTGTCGCGCGGCGGGATCTTCATGTACCCGATGGATGCCAAAGTCGCTAAACAGGGCGGCAAACTGCGCCTACTCTATGAAGCCAACCCGATGGCGTTTCTGGTCGAACAAGCGGGTGGCGCGGCAACGACTGGTCGCGAACGCATTCTCGATCTGCAACCGACGACCCTGCACCAGCGCGTCCCGGTCATCCTCGGCTCGAAGAACGAGGTTGAGCGCGTCACCTCGTATCACCAGGGTTAATAAAAGGAAGCGCCATGGTTTGCGCTCAGCAGCACGCGGGGCAAGCCCGCCTCTCATCGACAAAAAGCGTCGCAAATCGAGCCAAGCCTGACCCCGCATACTGCTCTGAATCTCCTTTGCAGCCACGCCCGTTTTAGCCGATAATTACGACTTTTGTCGGGCCTTTGTCGTGTCCTCCCTGTCTGCCGCCAACACACCCTCCCGTCCTGCCCGCCCCGCACCCGCCGCGCCGGCTTATAACGAACTCACTGGCGCTATTCGCGCCCTGGCCATGGACGCCGTCCAGCAGGCCAACTCCGGCCACCCCGGCATGCCGCTCGGCATGGCCGAAATTGCTGAAGTGCTCTGGCGCCAGCATCTTAGCCACAATCCCGCCAACCCGGCCTGGCCGAACCGCGACCGCTTCGTGCTATCGAACGGCCATGGCTCGATGCTGCTCTACGCCCTGCTGCACCTGAGCGGCTATGACCTGACGATCGAAGATCTCAAACAATTCCGCCAACTGCACAGCCGTACGCCGGGCCACCCGGAATATGGCTACACGCCCGGGGTCGAAACGACCACCGGTCCGCTCGGCCAGGGGATCGCCAACGCCGTGGGCATGGCGATTAATGAAAAGCTGTTGGCTGCCGAATTTAACCGCGATGGCCACACCATCGTCGATCATCACACCTACGCCTTTATGGGCGACGGCTGCCTCATGGAAGGTGTCTCACACGAAGCCTGTTCGCTGGCCGGCACGCTGGGCCTGGGTAAGCTGATCGCTTTCTGGGACGACAACGGTATTTCCATCGACGGCCAAGTTGAAGGCTGGTTCACCGACGATACCCCGGGTCGCTTTGCTGCCTATGGCTGGCAGGTCATCCCCAACGTCAATGGCCACGATGCCGCCGCCATCGATGCGGCCATTAAGGCGGCCAAAGCGGACACCAAGCGTCCGACGCTGATCTGCTGCCGTACCGCCATCGGGATGGGATCGCCCCATAAAGCCAACACTGCCGATGTGCACGGGTCACCGCTGGGCGCTGATGAAATCGCCGCCACGCGCACCGCGATTGGCTGGACGCATGCCGCGTTTGAAATCCCAGCCAATGTTTACGCCGCCTGGAACGCCCGCGCGGCGGGTACCGAACGCGAGGCTGCCTGGGACAAGATCTTCGCCGCTTACAGCCAAGCCTTCCCGGCGGAAGCGGCCGAATTCACGCGTCGCTTGTCCGGCAAGTTACCCGCCAACTGGTCCAAGACCGCGCACGACTTCATCGCAGCGACCCAGGCCAAGGCCGAAACGGTGGCCACACGGAAAGCCTCGCAACTGGCGATTGAAGCGCTGGCGCCGAATCTGCCGGAACTGCTCGGCGGCTCGGCCGACCTCGCCGGTTCTAACCTCACCTGGTGGAAAGGCGCCAAAGGCGTCACCGCCACCGATGGCGGCAACTATCTGTTCTACGGCGTGCGCGAATTTGGCATGACCGCGATCGCCAATGGCATTGCGCTGGCTGGCGGTTTTATTCCCTACACCGCCACGTTCATGGTGTTCTCGGATTACGCCCGTAACGCGATCCGCATGGCGGCGCTGATGAAAGTGCGTCAGATCATGGTCTACACCCACGACTCGATTGGTCTGGGTGAAGATGGCCCAACGCACCAACCGGTCGAACATGCCGCTTCGCTGCGCCTGATTCCCAATCTGGATGTCTGGCGTCCAGCCGATGCGACCGAAACGGCCGTCGCCTGGGTCAAGGCGGTCGAAAACCGTACTGGCCCGACCGCGCTGCTGTTGTCGCGGCAAAATCTGCCGCCGGTCGCCAACAAAATCGCCGCTGCGGATATCGCCCGTGGCGGCTATGTCGTTTCGCCGGCGGTCAACGCCAAAGCTGCGCTGATTGCCACAGGCTCCGAAGTCAAGCTGGCACTGGATGCTCAAGCGGCGCTGGCCGAAACCGGTGTTGCCGTCAGCGTGGTATCGATGCCGTCAACCACCACCTTCGACCAGCAAGATAAGGCCTGGCGCGATCTGGTCTTACCGGCCGGTCTGCCCCGCGTCGCCATCGAAGCCGGTCATCCGGATGGCTGGTACAAATACGTTGGCCTGGACGGCGCGGTCATTGGCCTCGCCCGCTTCGGCGAATCGGCACCGGCCGGTCAGCTATTCAAGGAATTCGGCTTCACCGTCGAAAACGTCATCAACACCGTCCGCGGTGTGCTTTCGAAATAATCTGCAGTCTCACATTTAAATACACGGAGATTTACCATGACCATTAATGTCGCTATCAACGGTTTCGGTCGTATCGGTCGTTGCACCCTGCGTGCAATCTATGAGCTGGGTCTGCAGAACGAATTCAACGTAGTTGCCATCAATGCATCGGGCGATCTCAAGACTAACGCCCACCTGCTGAAGTACGACACCACGCACGGTCGTTTCCGTACGCCGGTCGAGACCGAAGGCGAAAACTGCATCATCATCGACGGCAAGAAGATCGCTTTCTACTCGACTAAGGACCCAAAGGCCATCAACTGGGCCGATCACAAAGTCGACATGGTCCTGGAATGTACCGGTGCGTACACCTCCAAGGCCAAAGCGCAAGCCCTGCTGGAGCAAGGCGCCAAGCGCGTACTGATCTCGGCACCCGGGGGTGATGACGTCGATGCCACCGTGGTGTTCGGTGTCAACACCGATGTCCTCAAGGGCGACATGACGGTCGTGTCGAACGCCTCGTGCACCACCAACTGCCTGGCCCCGGTCGCCAAGATCCTGTCGGACAACGTCGGCATCAAGTCCGGCCTGATGACCACGGTTCACGCTTACACCAATGACCAGGTCACCGTGGACGTGCGCCACAAGGATCTGCGCCGCGCCCGCGCCGCCGCCCAGAACATCATCCCGACCAAGACTGGTGCTGCTGCTGCCGTAGGTCTGGTGCTACCACAATTGAAGGGCAAGTTTGACGGTTTCGCCCTGCGCGTACCGACCATCAACGTGTCGCTCGTTGACCTCACCTTTACGACGGATCGTCCAACCACCAAGGACGAAATCAATAGTTTGATGACGGCCGCGGCTAACGGCCCGATGAAGAACGTGCTGGCCGTCAACAACGACCCACTGGTGTCGTCGGACTTCAACCATGACCCGCACTCCTCGACCTTCGACGCCACGCAAACCCGTGTCATCCAAGCCGAAGATGGCTCGACGCTGGTCAAGGTGTTGGCCTGGTACGACAATGAGTGGGGTTACAGCTGTCGCATGCTGGACACCGCCCGCGCCTGGGTTAATGCCAAGTAATCCATCGCACCACGGAGCCCGATCATGAACGTCAAGAAGCTGACCGATGTCGATGTGCGCGGCAAGCGCGTTTTCATTCGTGCCGATCTGAACGTCCCGCAGGACGACGCCGGCAACATCACCGAAGACACCCGCATCCGCGCCTCGATCCCGTCGATCAAGTACTGTCTGGATAACGGTGCTGCCGTGATGGTGACCTCCCATCTCGGTCGTCCGACCGAAGGCGAAGTCAAGGCCGACGATACCCTCATGCCGGTTGCCGTCCGTCTAGGTCAGCTGCTTAACAAACCGGTTCGTCTGATCCAGAACTGGGTCGAAGGCGGTTTTGAGGTTAAGCCCGGCGAAGTGGTGCTGCTGGAAAACTGCCGCTGCAACAAGGGTGAGAAAAAAGACAACGAAGAGCTGGCGCAGAAAATGGCCAAGCTATGCGACGTCTACGTCAATGACGCTTTCGGTACGGCACACCGTGCCGAAGCCACCACGCACGGTATTGCCCGCTTTGCCCCCGTGGCCTGTGCCGGCATATTGATGGGTGCCGAGATCGATGCTCTGGCACGCGCGATTGAGAATCCGGCCCGCCCGCTGGTGGCCATCGTTGGCGGCGCCAAGGTCTCATCCAAACTCGTGATCCTCAAGTCGCTGGCCGAAAAGGTCGATCAGCTGATCGTTGGCGGCGGTATCGCCAACACCTTCCTGCTGGCGTCGGGGCACCGCATTGGTGAATCGCTGGCCGAACCGGAGCTGGTCAAGGAAGCCCAGGCCATCATGGACATGATGAAAGCACGGGGCGCCGAAGTACCGCTGCCGGTCGACGTGGTTGTGGCCGATGAAGTCTCTGCCCTCGCCCGTGCCAACAAGATCCCCGTGGACGAAGTCTCTGCCCACGACCGTATTCTGGACGTCGGCCCGAAAACGGCCGCCCGCCTGTCCGAAATCATCGCCCACGCCGGCACCATCATCTGGAACGGCCCGGTTGGCGTCTTCGAGCACGATCAGTTTGCCGGCGGCACCAAGATGATGTCTTCCGCCATCGCCCACTCGGATGCCTTTTCTATCGCCGGTGGCGGCGATACGCTGGCCGCGATCGCCAAATTCAAGATTGCCGACGATGTCGGTTATATCTCGACCGGTGGTGGTGCCTTCCTGGAATTCCTGGAAGGCAAGACCCTGCCGGCCATCGAAGCCCTCGAAGCCCGCGCTAACGGCTAAGCCGGGAGGTCGCCATGCTCCGCAGCACCAAAATCGTTGCCACCCTGGGTCCTTCCAGCTCATCGCCGGAGGCGCTGGGTGCACTGATCGCTGCGGGCGTCGACGTTGTTCGCCTCAACTTCAGCCACGGCACCGCCGACGACCATCGCGCCCGCGCCAAACTGGTTCGCGAACTGGCGCAGCAATATCGCCGACCAGTCGGCATTCTGGTGGATCTGCAAGGCCCGAAGATCCGCGTCGGCAAATTCGCCGACGGCAAGATCACGCTGACCAAGGGCGCCGACTTTATTCTGGATGCCGCCTGCAAACTGGGCAATCAGGAGCGTGTTGGTCTCGACTATCCGGAGTTGCCCAACGATGTTCAGGCCGGCGATGTACTGCTGCTTGATGACGGCCGTGTAGTGCTGAATGTCTCCGCCGTAAATGGCCCGGAGATTCACACCAAAGTGCACGTCGGTGGTCCGCTCTCGAACAACAAGGGCATCAACCGCAAAGGCGGTGGTCTCTCGGCGCCAGCGCTCACCGACAAAGACAAGGCCGACATGATCACGGCGGCCGAGATCAACGCCGATTTTCTCGCCATCTCCTTTCCCCGTGAAGCGGCTGACATTCACCTGTCGCGCGAACTTATGAAAAAGGCCGGCGGTAAATCGCTGATCATCGCGAAAATCGAACGCACCGAGGCCATCGAAAACCTCGAAGAAATCCTCGAAGCCTCCGATGGCATCATGGTCGCCCGTGGTGACCTGGGGGTCGAGGTCGGCGATGCCGCGGTGCCGGCGCTGCAGAAACGCATGATCCGCATGGCACGCGAGATGAACAAACTCGCCATTACCGCCACCCAGATGATGGAATCAATGATCAGTTCGCCGATTCCTACCCGCGCCGAAGTATCGGACGTGGCCAATGCCGTGCTGGATGGCACCGATGCCGTCATGCTCTCGGCCGAAACGGCCAGTGGACAGTACACGGTGGAAACGGTCGAAGCCATGGTGCGCATTTGCCTTGAGGCAGAACGCTCCTACCCGGTCATGCTGGAAAGCGAATTCCTCAACCGCATCTTCACCCGCGTCGATCAATCGATCGCCATGGCCGCCATCTGGACTGCGCATCACCTCAAGGTCAAAGCCATCGCGGCACTCACCGAATCCGGCGCCACTGCACTGTGGATGAGCCGGCTGAATTGTGGCGTCCCGGTGTTCGCACTCACCCCGGATGAAAGCTCGCGCAACCGCATGACGCTCTTTCGCGATGTCTACCCGATGCTGATGCCGCGCAGCCAACCGGATCGCGACATGATGCTGGCTGACGCCGAGACCGTACTGATGGATCAAGGCGCCGTCGATCGTGGCGACTTGGTGGTTATGACGATCGGCGAACCGATCGGCACGCCCGGCGGTACCAACACCCTCAAGATCGTTCACGTCGGGGATCATGCGACCCCTGACATCACTGGTTAATTTCTTACAACTATTTCACCCGGCATCCTGCCTACGGAGATTGCTATGTCCCTCGTCTCGCTGCGCCAACTGCTCGACCACGCCGCCGAACACAACTACGGCCTGCCCGCGTTCAACGTTAACAACATGGAACAGGTTTGGGCCATCATGGAAGCGGCCAAAAAGCTGAACGCGCCGGTGATCATGCAAGCCTCAGCCGGCGCCCGTAAATACGCTGGCGAGCCTTTTCTGCGCCACCAGATTCTGGCCGCGCTGGAAGCCTACCCCGAGATTCCGGTCGTCATGCATCAGGATCACGGTCAAAGCCCCGCCGTCTGTATGGCGGCCATCCGTTCCGGCTTCTCGTCGGTGATGATGGATGGTTCGTTACAAGCTGACGGCAAAACCGTCGCCTCATTCGAATACAACGTCGACGTCACCCGTAAGGTCGTCGAGCTGTCGCATAGCATTGGCGTCTCGGTCGAAGGCGAACTCGGCGTGCTCGGCTCGCTGGAAACCATGACCGGCGACAAGGAGGACGGCCATGGCGCCGAAGGCAAAATGACCATGGATCAGCTGCTGACCGACCCGGATCAGGCGGCCGACTTCGTCAAAGCCACGCAGTGCGATGCGCTGGCCATCGCCATCGGCACCAGCCACGGTGCCTACAAGTTCACCAAGAAGCCCACCGGCGATATCCTCGCGATCTGGCGCATCAAGGAAATCCACGCTCGCATCCCGAATACGCACCTCGTTATGCATGGTTCGTCGTCGGTCCCGCAAGAACTGCTGGCCGAGATCCGCGAATTCGGCGGCGACATGAAGGAAACCTACGGCGTGCCGGTGGAAGAAATTCAGGAAGCCATCAAGCACGGCGTGCGCAAGATCAATATCGACACCGACATCCGTCTGGCCATGACCGGTGCCATCCGTCGTTATATGTTCGAGAATCCAAGCAAGTTCGACCCGCGCGACTACCTCAAGCCTGCTCGTGAAGCCGCCAAAAAGGTCTGCGAAGCCCGCTTCGAAGCCTTTGGTTGTGCCGGCCAGGCCAGCAAGATCAAGCCGATAGGTCTCGACATCATGGCAGAACGCTATGCCAAGGGTGAATTGAACCAAGTTGTGCGTTAATTTTTACCGGTAATCCTCATGTCTCAAGCTCTGTTCGAATCGACCATCACCAGCCTGCCCCTGATCGCCAAGGGCAAGGTGCGCGACATCTACGCTGTTGGCGACGACAAACTGCTCGTCGTCAGCAGCGATCGTCTGTCGGCTTTTGATGTGATCCTGCCGGATCCGATTCCGGGCAAAGGCAAGGTGCTCACCCAGACGGCCAGCTTCTGGTTCAAGAAACTCGGCCATATCGTTGCAACGCACAGCACCGACATTGATCCGGAAACCGTCGTCGCCGCCAGCGAACGAGACCAGGTACGTCACCGCGCCGTCGTGGTCAAACGTCTACGCCCGCTGCCGATCGAAGCCGTGGTGCGGGGTTACATCATCGGGTCGGGCTGGAAGGACTACCAAGAAACCGGCGCCGTCTGCGGTATTAAGCTGCCCGCCGGGCTGAAGCAGGCCGACAAGCTACCGCAACTGATCTTCACGCCGGCCACTAAGGCTGCCGTCGGTGATCACGACGAAAACATTTCCTTCGAGCAGGCGCAGGCGCATTGTGACCGGGAACTGAACGCACTGCTGCAAGGCACGGGCAAAACAGGTTCCAAGCTGGTGACCGAAGCGCGCGATGCCGCGTTTGCCCTGTATCAAGCTGCCGCCGACTACGCCGCGACCAAAGGCATCATCATCGCCGACACCAAGTTCGAGTTCGGCATCGACGCCCATGGCAAACTACACCTGATCGACGAGATCCTGACGCCGGACTCCTCGCGTTTCTGGCCAGCCGACGCCTGGCAGCCGGGCAGCAACCCACCCTCTTACGACAAACAGTATGTCCGCGATTATTTAGAAACGCTGGACTGGAATAAGAAGGCCCCCGGCCCCACATTACCCAAAGCGGTAATTGAACAAACGGCCGCCAAGTACCACGAGGCCTTTGAGAAACTCACCGGACAGAAAGTCGTTGAATAACACCCTTTCCGGAAACACATAACAACAGCATCACAGGAAGCCCCGACATGAATCCACTCCTCGATTTTGCGGGGCTTCCCCGCTTTGACGCCATTCAACCCAGTGATGTGCAGCCGGCGATCAACCAGCTGCTCGCCGAAGCGCGCGCCGAAGTCGAGCGCCTGCTCAAGCCAGACGTGCCCGCGACCTGGGCCGATTTTGCCGAACCGCTGCAAGACAATCTGGAGCGCCTATCGCGCGCCTGGGGCATCGTCGGTCATCTGCACAGCGTGAACGACATCCCACCCTGGCGCGAAGCCTATAACACCCTGCTGCCGGAAGTCACCCGCTTCTACGCCGAACTCGGTCAGAACCTAGCGCTCTTCAAGCGCTACCAGGCCATGGCCGCCAGCCCGGAGTTCGCCACACTGAGCCCGGCACGCCAGCGCATTCTGCAGAACGAGATCCGCGATTTCCGTCTCTCCGGGGCCGAACTACCCGACAGCGACAAACCCCGCTTCCAGGCATTGCAGGAGCGCTTGTCGCAACTGGCCGCCAAGTTCTCGGAGAATCTGCTTGACGCAACCAACGCTTTTCAGCGGGATGTCACCAACGAGGCCGAACTCGACGGGCTCCCCGCCGATGTCAAAGCGGCTGCCAAAGCCGCCGCTGAAAAAGCCGGTGTGACCGGCTGGCGCTTTAGCCTCCAGGCACCGTCCTATTTACCCGTCATGCAGTACGCCAGCCATCGCCCCTTGCGCGCCCAGATGTACCGTGCCTATGCCGTGCGCGCGAGCGAGTTCGCCGATTGCGCCAGCAAGCCCGAATGGAATAACGCCGAACTCATCGACGAGATTCTCAAACTGCGCGCCGAAATGGCACAGATGCTTGGCTACCAGAGTTATGCCGAGGTCTCGCTCGTTCCCAAGATGGCTGACAACGTGCCACAAGTCCTGGCTTTCCTGCGTGACTTGGCGCAACGCGCCAAACCTTACGGCGCCGCGGATCTGGCGGAGCTAACGTCATTCGCTAAGACCGAACTTGGTTTGGATACGGTCGAACCCTGGGACATCGCCTACATCTCCGAGAAGCTCAAGCAGGCGCGCTACAGCTTCTCCGATGACGAGGTCAAACAGTACTTCCCGGAACCCAAGGTCCTTGGTGGTTTATTCAGCGTGATCGAGCGTCTATTTAGCGTACAAATCACCCGTGATGACGCGCCTGTCTGGCACCCCAGCGTGCGCTTTTTCCGCATCACCAAAGACAGCCAGCTCATTGGCCAGTTCTATCTGGATTTGTATGCCCGTGAAGAAAAACGCGGCGGCGCCTGGATGGATGAAGCGCTGACGCGTCGACGTATCAAGAGCGGCATTCAAACGCCCGTCGCCTACCTCAACTGCAACTTCCCGGCGCCCGTGGGTGATAAACCAGCGACCTTTTCGCACGATGACGTCATCACCCTGTTCCATGAAACGGGCCATGGGTTGCACCATATGCTGACCCAGGTGGAAGATCTGGCCGTCTCTGGCATCCATGGTGTGGAATGGGACGCGGTTGAGTTACCTTCGCAGTTCATGGAGAACTTCTGCTGGGAGTGGTCCGTCCTGCAGGACATGACGGCGCACGTCGAGACCGGAGAACCACTACCGCGTGCACTCTACGACAAAATGCTGGCCGCCAAGAACTTCCAGAGCGGTCTTTTTACGCTGCGTCAGCTGGAATTTGCCCTGTTCGATCTACTGATCCACAGTGACCCGACTTGCAGCACACCCGTCCTCGACACGCTGGCCAAGGTCCGCCAGGAAGTGGCCGTGATTCACCCACCGGCCTGGCATCGCTTCCCGAACAGCTTCTCGCACATCTTCGCAGGCGGTTATGCGGCGGGCTATTACAGCTACAAGTGGGCCGAAGTGCTGTCGGCTGATGCCTTCGCCGCGTTTGAGGAAAGCGGCAACCCGGTCGACCCGATCACCGGTGCGCGTTTTCTGAAAGAGATCCTCTCGGTGGGGGGCTCACGACCCGCCATTGAATCTTTCCGCGCATTTCGCGGGCGCGACCCGCAAGTCGACGCCCTGTTGCGTCACAGTGGGATGACGGCTGAGGCAGCCTGATCCACAGGCACAGGGCCGAATAACCATTCGACCCTGGCCAACCTCAGGCTAGTTACTGCCAACCTCACACTTTTTGCCCATATCGTTGCATAGGTTCATGGCGGCATTGACGATGCGGCTCGTCTGCGGGTTCTGACCGGCCGGCGCACTACCGACGATCATCAGCTGGGAAATGTTCTTGTTCAGCGCGCTGACCGTCAACGTCGCAGATTGATCGGCCTCTTTCACCTTAATCGTCATGCTGGCCGGATCATTGCTAATCACCGTCACATGCTGATTATTCTTTGT
>JBDLTT010000066.1:0-3960 GCA_039805725.1 Pseudomonadota bacterium
GACCAAAGGGATCCGAGACGAAGTGGGTGAGGTCGATCGAACCCAGGCAGCAGCAGCCATAGGGCGGCAGCGGCTGTTCGGCGCACGGGTTGGTGGCTTCGATCAGTTCGCAGTAGTTGAGGTTGTTGTCCTTGTTCATGCGATCCAGGAACAGGATGCCCGGCTCGGCGTGATCGTAGGTCGACTGCATGACCTGATCCCACAGATCGCGAGCGCGTACCTTGCGGTAGACCCACAGGCCATCTTCGCGCTGATAGGCGCCTTCGGCCAGAATATCTTCGTTCGGTTGCGCCACGTGCACGAGCTCGACGGTCTCGTCGGCTTCGACGGCCTTCATGAACGGATCGGTCACACCGATCGAGATATTGAAGTTGGTGAGATCACCCTTGTCTTTGGCGTGGATGAACAGCTCGATGTCCGGGTGGTCGCAACGCATCACCCCCATCTGGGCACCCCGACGGGCGCCGGCCGATTCCACGGTTTCGCACGAGCGGTCGAATACACGCATGTACGACACCGGGCCCGAAGCGCGTGATTGCGTACCCTTGACGCGGGCGCCTTGCGGGCGGATCGACGAAAAGTCATAACCAACGCCGCCACCGCGACGCATGGTTTCGGCGGCTTCAGCCAGGGCGGTGTAGATGCCCGGGCGACCATTCACGGTTTCGACGACCGAGTCACCGACCGGCTGCACGAAGCAGTTGATCAGCGTGGCCTGCAGATCGGTACCGGCGGCGGAGTTGATTCGGCCGGCCGGTACAAACCCATTTTCCTGCGCCCACAGGAACTTGGTTTCCCACTTGGCGCGATGCTTTTCATCCTCGACCTTGGCCAGGGCGCGAGCGACCCGGGCGCGCACTTCGGCGATCGATTGTTCGTTGCCCTTGGCGTACTTTTCAACCAGCACTTCGGTGCAGATTTCCTGCGGCTGCAGGGTGCTGCGTGCGCTGGCGGCTGTTTTTTTTGTTGTCTCAGTTGTCATCGTTGTGTCCTTGAATGGGGTTGTATACCGTCAAAGAAAAATTAAATTCGCTGGCTGAAATTTACTACATCTAGTGTTTCGATTCAAACTTTTCTCTAGATATAGTGTCTTCTGCCAAATCCAGACCCTGTAAGGTTTCGATGAGATGACCCCGCCGGACGCCCTGATTTTTAAGGTAAAAATATTTTAGGGAACGTTCACCAAGCACGGAGACTGGCTTTCAAAAATGGATGGCTGCGCTGAGCGCATTGTTAATATGTTTGTTGCATAGCAACAGATGGAACTGCCTGCCAGGGCTGGGACTGGGTGAACAGCGTGCTAAAATTTGTGCAGTTTTCAGCCTCTTGTCATGAACATTGGCAGGAAAAAACTTCTAAAAATCAGACCACTTCGAGACTAGACCCACGCCATGTCCGGAAATACGATCGGTACCCTGTTCACAGTTACGTCGTTTGGCGAATCGCACGGCCCGGCCATCGGCTGTGTGGTGGACGGTTGTCCGCCGGGGTTGGCGCTTGCTGAGGCCGATATCCAGGCCGAACTCGATCGACGCAAACCCGGCACGTCGCGTCACGTGACGCAGCGTCGGGAGCCCGATGCCGTGGAAATTCTCTCGGGGGTCTTCGAAGGCAAGACCACGGGCGCACCGATTGCGTTGCTGATTCGTAACCAGGATCAACGCAGCAAGGACTACGGCAACATCGCCGAGCAGTTCCGCCCGGGGCATGCGGATTACACCTACTGGCAGAAGTATGGCATCCGCGATTACCGGGGCGGCGGCCGTTCGTCGGCACGAGAAACCGCCGTACGCGTCGCCGCGGGCGCCATTGCCCGCAAATGGTTGCAGGAACGTTACGATATAAAAATCTGCGGCTGGATGGATCAGCTCGGCCCTATCGCTATTCCGTTCGTGTCGGCGAATGACATTGATCAGAATCCCTTCTTCGCACCGAACAACGGTATCGTGCCCGAGCTCGAAGCCTATATGGATGCGCTGCGTAAAGACGGCGACTCCGTGGGCGGTGGTATTACCGTCACCGCCACTGGCGTGCCGCCGGGTTGGGGCGAGCCGGTCTATGACCGTTTCGATGCCGATCTGGCACATGCGCTGATGGGGATCAATGCGGTGAAGGGCGTCGAGATCGGGGCCGGTTTCGCATCGATTGCCCAGCGCGGTACCGAACATGGTGACGAAATGACGCCGCAGGGTTTTTTGAGTAATAACGCCGGTGGCGTACTCGGTGGGATCACGACCGGGCAGGACATTGTGGCGCGTGTGGCGATCAAGCCGACTTCAAGCATTCGCACGCCGCGCCGGAGTATCAACGTTCGCAACGAAGAAGTGATGGTCGAGACCTTCGGCCGTCATGATCCGTGTGTGGCGATCCGCGCGACGCCGATCGCCGAAGCTATGCTGGCCATTGTGCTGATGGATCACGCCCTGCGTCATCGCGCGCAGTGCGGCGATGTGGATTCGGGTCTGCCACCGGTGCCAAATTCGGTCCCGGCCAGCGCGCCCCGCGCCTGATCGACGCAACACCCGCCGCGTTTCCCGATGACTGCGCGACCGCTCCCGTACTGGCGGTTGTCGTTCTATTATTTTTTCTACTTCGCCTTCATCGGCGTCTTCTCGCCGTACTTCACACTCTATCTGCAATCGTTGGCGATGAGTGCGGCGGATATCGCCCTGCTCATGTCGCAGATGCAACTCATGCGCCTGGTGGCGCCAGCCTTCTGGGGTTGGCTGGCCGACAAGCGTGGGCGTCAGGTCGACATCATCCGTCTGTCCGGTCTCTGCGCCTGTGTTGGCTTTACCGGCTTCTTTCTGACCGATAACTTTATCCAGCTCTTTATCCCGATGACGCTCATGGCGTTTTTCTGGAGTGCGGCACTGCCATTGGTCGAGAGCCTGACCTTTGCACATCTTGCGGATGAATCACATCGCTACAGCCGTATTCGCGTTTGGGGCTCCGTCGGATTCATCGTTGCGGTGTTGCTGGGTGGTGCACTGCTGGATCGTCTGCCCATTGGCGATGTCCCGGCCATGGTCTTTGTCGTGCTGCTCGGCATCCTGGTCACCGCCTTCCGTTTGCCGGAAGGGCGCCGTATCGCCAGAGCCACGGCAGAATCTACCCGGGAAGAGGCACCGTTGGCCACCTTGCGTTCGGTGGTGAGTGATCGACAGGTCTGGATGTTGCTGCTGGCCTGTTTCCTGATGTCGTCGGCACATGGCGTCTACTATGTGTTCTATTCGATCCACCTCGATGATCTCGGCTATAGCAAGGGCATGATCGGACTACTCTGGTCGCTGGGGGTGCTCGTCGAGATCGGATTGTTTATGGTGATGGCGCCGCTGATGCAGCGCTACAGCCTGCGTGCACTGCTGCTAGCGACCTATGCCGTGGCCGTCGCGCGTTTCCTGATAATCGGTTGGTGTGCGGAATCGCTCATTCTCCTACTGATCGCGCAGACCATGCACGGGCTCACCTTTGGCGTCCATCACGCCGCCGCGATCGCCGCGGTCAATCGGTGGTTTCCGCAACATATCCATGCCCGAGGCCAGGCGTTGTACTCGAGCATCTCCTTTGGTGGTGGTGGCCTGTTCGGCGGCATCGTCAGCGGCCTGATCTGGGATTCTCTGGGCGCTGGCTGGGCGTTTACCCTGGGAGCCGTGTTTTCGCTGGCCGGTTGGTTCTGTGTCGCGCGGGGAATGCCCTCGGGTTTGTCCCGGCCGGTCGAAACCCCTGTCGCATAGAGGGCTTAGCGACGCCCGGAGCCCAAAAAGAAGAGGGCTTATGCGATAATTTCGCACTTGATGGCCGCTGCAGAATCTGATGGTAGATCCTGTTGTCGGCGGAGTTTTTACGGAATTGGCCATGGCAAAAACGCTCTACGACAAATTGTGGGAAAACCATGTCGTCCGTCAGGAAGACGACGGCACGGCATTGATTTATATCGACCGGCACCTGGTGCATGAA